>JBJTFZ010000188.1:0-10724 GCA_046093685.1 bacterium | reverse complement strand
GTCTCTGTGTGGTACTCATCCAAAGTATCCATCCCGTGAGGATGAGTGAGATGAGGACGAATCCTATGATGCTGCGTTTGTCGAGTGATTGATTTTGCATAGTGCGCTTTATGAAATGATCTCTGTGAATTAACTTAATGATGAAAGATTCTCAAGAATCTTTGCATGAGAGTCTTTGATTGATGCCAATTTTTCTTGTTCTGCCTTTACTACTTGCTCCGGTGCTTTGGAAACAAAACCGGGATTATTGAGCTTACCTTCGATGGAACGAATGAGTCCGGAAAGACGCTCAGCTTCTTTTGTCAAACGAGCTTTTTCTTTCTCTTGATCAATTGCTCCTGCCGTTTCAATGAATATGTCTATTCCACGAATGACTGATGACAAAGCATTGTCCGGTTTTTCTGCATTCGGCGCGATCGTAATTCCGCTTGCTCTTCCGAGCGATGATATCGTGGAAGATTGTGCCAAGAGAAAAGCAGAAAGTTCTGCATCCGGAACGCGCAATATGACAGGTAATTTTTGGTGATTCTGAATATTGGCAAGGGAACGCATTTTTCGAATTTCTTCAACGAGCATCTGAAGAAGTTCGAATGATTCCTCAACATTCTTGTTCACATATTCTTGTTTGAATGTGGGATTGAGAGCATTGCAAATCATGTCCGTGGATTTTTCTGTTGCCAATTCCTGCCACAAAGTCTCGGAAATGAATGGCATCACGGGATGAAGAAGTCTCATTGTTCCATCGAAAATGCTCATGGCAAAATGCACCATTCTTGCTTTCGCTTCCGCATCATCACTCGCATTCACTTGTGATTTCAGAATCTCCACATACCAATCGCAGAAATCTCTCCAAATGAATTCATGCAAAGTTCTGGCATATTCGGTGATGCGATAATCATGTAAATGATCTGCCACTTGCTTGATCGTGGAATGATATCTGGAGCGAATCCATTGATCAGCGGCACTCATTTGATCTTCGGACAATGTAGATGTTTCACCTAGGAACGGATTTTCCTCGCGTTTCATCATGAGGAAGCGACCCGCATTCCAGATTTTATTCGCGAAATTTCTGCCAAGCTCAACTTGGGGAACATCTTGCTCTTTTACCTCTAGCCGAACATCCGTTCCGAGCGGAGCCAGATAGACAATGGTGAAACGCAATGCATCGGCACCATATTTATCGATCACATTGAGTGGATCAGGAGAATTGCCGAGAGATTTCGACATCTTTCTACCTTTTCCATCGCGAATGATGCTCGTGAAATACACATCGCGGAATGGAATTTTGCCCGTGAATTTCAGTGATGCCATGATCATTCTGGCAACCCAGAAAAAGATGATGTCCGGACCGGTCACAAGAAGATTCGAAGGAAGATAATAGGACATATCCTCGGTGTTTTCGGTTTTGCCATCCGCTAGCCATTGCATCGTGGTCATGGGCCAGAGCCATGAAGAGAACCATGTATCAAGCACATCGGGATCTTGAACAAGTTGTGCATCAGCTGGCAGACCAAGTTTCTTTCGTGCTTCTTCTTCTGAAGATGCAGCCGTGAATGAACCATCATTTGCATAATACACGGGAATGCGATGTCCCCACCATAATTGACGCGAAATGCACCAATCACGAATGCCTGTCATCCAATGTTCATAAGTTTTCACCCAATGATTCGGGTAAAACTTGATATCTCCCTCGAGAACGGCTTTCAGAGCGGGCTCGGCAAGAGGTTTCATGTTCACGAACCATTGATCGCTGAGATATGGTTCAACCGGTTCACCACCGCGTTCTGAAAAACCGACATTATGTGTATAATCTTCAACTTTTTCGATGAGATCGAGTTCTTTCAATCGTTTCATCACTTTTTTGCGGGCTTCAAAGCGATCCAGACCCTGAAATTCACCTGCCAATTCATTTAGAGTGGCATCGGCATTGATGGCATTGGGCATCGGAAGGGAATGTCTGATGCCGACTTCAAAGTCATTCGGATCATGTGCAGGAGTGATTTTCACGCAACCGGTTCCAAATGTGGGATCAGCATAATCATCACCGATGATCGGAATTGCCTTGCCTGTGATCGGTACAATCACATTCGTGCCTATCAAATGCTTATAGCGTTCATCATTGGGATTCACGGCAACCGCAACATCCCCAAAAATCGTTTCGGGTCGAACGGTTGCCACATTCAACCAGCCATTGCCGGATTCAAAATGATAGCGAAGTGTGTAAATATGCTCTTTCACTTCACGGAACAGAACTTCTTCATCGCTCAATGCCGATTGCGCCACCGGTGACCAATTAATAATGCGCTTGCCTCGATAAATCAAGCCTTCGTCAAATAATCGAATAAATGTCTCACGAACCGCATTGGAAGCCGATTCATCCATGGTGAAGAGTGTGCGATCCCAATCGCAGGAAATACCTATAGAGCGCAATTGCTTCAAGATGATGTCGCCATATTGATTGCGCCATTCCCACACTTTTTCCAGAAATTTTTCTCTGCCAAGATCATGTCTTGTGAGTTTTGATTCACGCAATTGCTGCTCAACCTTGGTTTGCGTGGCTATGCCGGCATGATCCAAGCCCGGAAACCAGCATGTTTCCATCCCTTCCATGCGATGTCTGCGGATATAGATGTCCTGAATCGTATGATTGATCACATGTCCCATGGTGAGAACGCCCGTCACATTCGGAGGAGGCATCAATATGGAATACGGAGTTTTTCCTTGATTCGGTTTTGAAGAAAAAACGCCGGATTGTAACCACCGTTCATAGGTGTGTTGTTCAATTCCGGAGGGATCATAAGATTTGGACAATTCGCTCATGAAGGAATGACACAATGGAAACTGAAAGAAAGCATATAAGTAAGAGGCAAAAATACGAAATCTTTTGCTGTAGCGGGGAGGCCAAAGAATGCGTAATTCAATCAAATATGGCCTTTATTTAAAAATATGTTTATGTTTGTACACCGTCTTGAGGGAAGCAGCACCCAAAAGACATAATCCAATCGATACTTTCAAACGAAATCTGAGACAGAATGACGTCAAAGTCACGGTCCCGTCGTGTCCAAAAATCAAGGACACCCCGAAAGACCCGTTCGCTTTCGAGCAGAATTGCATGGGGTAGAATCATTGCCACCGCAATCGTGCTCGGGGTGTTCGTCTCCATCGTTGTCGCCGATAAAATTCCACTGATTGGTGCCTCATGCAATCCTGAACCGGCAACCCCGGCAATCACAAAAAAAGTTCGTGAGTTAACCGCTGAAGATAGCACTCGTTCAATCGTTGAATTCAGGTCTGTGATTCAAAACTTGATTGATCAATCAGGCGTGACATCGAATGGGAAAATCAGCATTCGCATCATGTCTGCCCAGCAGAATGAAATCTTCTTTGAGAAAAATCCCGATCATTATCTCACGCCTGCATCAACAACAAAACTCTTTCCGACATTTGCAGCTTTTGCTTTGCTCGGTGCAGATCACATGATATCAACAAAAGTCTTCACCGATGCGCCGATTGAAAATGGAATCGTCAAAGGTGATGTGTATCTTAAAGGATATGGAGATCCAACGCTCACCGAACCGGATATCAAAGAACTTGTTTCCGCAATGGTAAAAAAGGGAATCACGGCAATCGAAGGAAATGTGTATGCGGATGCTTCATATTTTGATGATATAACACAGAGACATATTTATAGTGGCGATAATGAAATCGTTGAAGCATTGGCGCCAATCACTGCTCTGGGGATGAATCGCAATGGATTTGCAGTGGAAGTGCAAGCCGGTGAAGTATCAATCATTCCTCACTCTGATGCAGTAGTGATTTCAAAGTCCGGATTGTCCGCCAAAGAAGCTCCCGCTCCAATTACAAAATCAATACAGAACAAGAAATCGCAATCAAAAAAATCAACGAAAAAGTCGATTGCCTCCGCAAAAAAACAATCACAAAAAAAGAACTCATCAAAGAAAAAACCGAAACAAAAAGGAAAAAAGAAAGGGAAGAAAAGAGCTGCGCTTGACTCTCACATTCTGGAAATGATCAATCATGTTGGAGATGCTCCCAAAGCTCCTAAATCACGCAAGAGAAGAGCTCGGGTGAATATTTCAACAAGTTCTTCTTCTACCGGAATCCAAGTGGTGTCAGTAAGCGGAAGAGGATCTGCAAATTCATATCTCACCATGAAGTCTCCCGACATGTTCGCTGCAGGAGCATTGCGATATCAATTGCGCATGGCCGGCATAATGGTTGGTGGAAGCATTGCAAGAAGAATCACGCCGAATGATGCCGAACTGCTTGCGGAATTCAAACATCCATTGAGTTATCTGGTTGGACTTGTCAATAAAAACAGCGATAATTTTCTTGCAGAACATGTGTATAAACTTGTTGGTGCATCTGCCGGCGGACAAAAAAACACCGGCAAAGTCGCAACAGAAACCGTAAAGAGAATTCTCTCCAATCATGCCATTCCCGTGGATGGAATTTGCATCTATGATGGAAGTGGATTATGTAGAAAAAATTTATTCTCTGCTGCCGTGCAAACAATGTTGCTCAATCGTGCTTTGAAATTGCCATTCGGACAGGATTTCAAAAATTCTTTATCTGTTGCCGGTGTGGACGGCACATTGAGGAAGAGAATGTTGGGAACCTATGCTCAAAGCAATCTGCGAGCAAAACAGGAACCCTGCGCAATACAAGCGCGCTTTCTGGTTATGTGTATACAAAAGACGGAGAGCAACTCATTTTCTCCATCATCTCGAATGGACCTTCTGTCGGAGAATATAAACAACTCGAAAATCGAATAGGCGAAGCAATCGCAAATTTTAGTTATGGCTCATCGTTGAAAGGTATGGAATGAAGCATCAATTACTCCTCGCTTGCATGTTCATTGTCTGCTTTTTGGGATTATCCTGCAGCAATCATCAATCCTCAAATGATGCACTTTCAATGGTGCGCACCAATCTTTGCGGAGGCGCGGATAGATCCAATAATTTCATGTCTGTCGCCGAAAGATTCACGGCTGAAACAGCAATCTTTGAGCAATTTCCTGTGAGTGATTCATTGGGTTTGTCTTCGCTGATGGCCATTGATGAAGCAAATGTTGCATTTGCAACCGAGAGCGGATATGTTGGGGTGGGAAATTCTTCTCTCGTGAAATGGACAGTGAAAGTTTCCACGGGAAAAGGGTATGTGGCATCGGGAATGTGCCGAGATACAGCAGGAAATGTGTATTGCGTGAGTACAACCGGATACATGATCAAAATTTCTCCTGATGGCATCATGCAATGGCGCAAACGATTGCTTTCAGATCATGCAGGATCAATCATTTGGTTGGATTTGTTATCAGTTAAAGACGGCATTGTTGCTTGTGGAGACACCACACTCTTCAAAGTCAACTTTGCAGGACAAATCATGTGGAGGCAAGATCGTGGATCCACTCCGGTGAGAACCATAAGCGCAGATGATATTGGAAATTTGTATGCATCTCATTCAATGAGTGAAATTGGCGGAACAGATACGCTTTTATGTTATAATCCGGAAGGAAGAATTCGCTGGAAAGCAGTTTTGCCTTTTGTGCGATTGACCACACAACCGCTTGTGCATGATGGTCGTATCTTTGTGGGCGGACAACGCATGGACAATGGAAGAAAAACACCTGCTTTGTTTTGTTTCAGGGATGAAGGCACTAAATGCTGGGAAAAAGTTCTGACCGAAACCCCTAGATTTCTCTCATCGGATGAAGAATCTTTATACATCGTTTCCTCTGAGCCACGCATAGCGGAGAAAGCAAAAACTCTTGTCATGGGATATACGCATGATGGCATCAAGCGTTGGCATGTATATGTTTCAGCGCAAGCCGTTGCTCCCTTGCTCGTGAGCAAAACAAATATCGGACTGCTCGCCAAACATGAACAGTCAGCAGCGGATTTCTTTCTCTTCAATAAAGAAGGTATCCTCGAATCACAATTCTCATTTGCTGA
Source organism: bacterium (assembly GCA_046093685.1). GTDB lineage: Bacteria > Bacteroidota > Ignavibacteria > Kapaibacteriales > UBA961 > UBA961. The sequence continues at coordinate 4,752 of JBJTFZ010000188.1, read as the reverse complement.
AAAAGGCAATTCCGATCAAGCTGATTTTCTCCCCATCCCAACGGTGTTGAATGGTTCCACCATAGCACTTCCATGCAAGAATAAATCGGGAGTTGTTGCGGTGCAGGAAAAAAGAGGATTATTGTTCTGATTGAGAGGGCATAACTCTTCGATACATCCAAAGCAAAAACCATTGAGCACCGAGTCTGCCAAAACTCAGTCCAATCGCCGCAGCGATGATTCCCACCGGTTGAAAAAGCGTCACCGTCAAAAAGATTAATGCAATCATTCCGCCTACTTCAATCAATGTGGAATATGTGACAATCGCATTTCTGCGATTATTCATCATGACGGATCGCAAATAGGCAAAGCTGATTGCCAGAAAAGGTAGAATCACCACGATGCGCGCGGGAAGCACGGCAAAAGAAGCCAATTCATCAGACAAACCATATAAACCGGATAAAACGGGGTGAATCAAAGGGGTATACACAAGAAGTGTATAGATGGCAGATGTGGTGAGGCCGACACTCACGCCGAATTTTCTCAAGGGTTTGTTCTGCTCATTTCTTGGACCAAGCAATGCCAAACCAACTTCTTGATATGCAAAACCTACACTTCTGAAAATAAACACGAATGATTCAATGACCGGGAGAACAGCGAGTGACTCCAATGACATCGGACTTCTTCCAATGAAAAATGTGATGATCGGCATTGATGCCATGCCGATGAGTGAGGTCAATGCAAGCGGAGTATAATATGAAATCATGTATCGATTTGTCAATGGCGTTTCCGTGAAATGCTCAGGTTCATTTCGAATTGCTACAATCGTCTCATGCGCCATGATGCGCGTTGCGATTGATTCGCAAATCACACCTACTGTCAAAGCAATGCCACCGATATATGTTCCATGCAGACTAGTGAAATTCACCATGAACATTGCGGAAAGAAACATCGTCAACAATCTCACCACTGTTCCAATCGCCACTTTTCTAGTTTGATGAGCTCGAATCAGCAATCCCTGCCAGAATCTTCGAAATCCTATCGCGGCCGGCCATAATACCATTGCGGCCAAACATCCATACATCAATTCTCCGACTTCCGGACTGAGATTGAGCAATGTATATGCAATGAAATTGAAAATTGGTGGAATGAGCGTCAAGAGCATACCCACAGTCACCAAGATATTCAACTTGATGATGAAGCCTCTGAGCGCATGATAACTTGCGGAATCTTTCACTAGGGCAATTGATGCACTCAGCATCATGATGATGGGAGATTCGATGATCATTGCTATGGCGGTTGCCACTCCATAAGCCGCGAGATTATGTTTGGGGTCATCCAAACGAGCAATCATGGATGTTAGCAATGGTCCTTCCGCAGCCATCATGAGCCATGTGGCGGAGAGAGGATACCAAAAGCGAAAAATCGCGCGTTGACTGAGTGGTTCTGTGGCTGACATGGGTTTCTATGGGGTTGATTGCCATAATGACAATCGATTCAAATGCTGCAATGATGCAATGTTACGGTATTTATGCGAGAGCTTCCGCATAAAACCCTTTGCTTGGGACAAGCTCATGAAAAAATCGTAATTTTGTCCCTTGCCACTCGTATTGAAGGTAATAATGTCGACACTGCTTTCCATTCAACATATCGTCAAGACATATCCCAATGGCCACATGGCCCTCAAGGATATTTCATTTGATGTACGAGAGGGTGAATTCATTGCCATCATAGGCTTGAGTGGAAGTGGGAAGTCCACTCTGCTTCGATGTATCAATCGAATGCATGATGTAACTTCCGGAAAAATCATATTTCGTGGCAAAGACGTAACCGATTTGCAAGGTGAGGAATTACGAAAACACCGCAAAGAGTGCGGAATGATTTTTCAGCATTTCAATTTGGTGAAACGCCGTTCAGTGATGGATAATGTACTGAGTGGAATGCTCGGAAGCGCTTCAGTATGGAGATCAATCATTGGACAATTCTCTGATGCAGATAAAGCTCGGGCCTTGAAAAACCTAGAGATTGTGGGTATTGCAGAAAAAGCACCGGTCAGAGCGGATGCCTTGAGCGGCGGACAACAGCAAAGAGTGGCGATTGCTCGCGCTTTGATGCAGGATCCATCAATCATTCTGGCAGATGAACCTGTGGCAAGTTTGGATCCGGCAACTTCGCATTCGGTCATGAATTATCTTGAAGCAATCAATAAACAGCTTGGAAAGACCGTACTTTGCAATTTGCATTTCATGAGCTTGGTAAGAAGATATGCCACAAGAGCAATTGCGCTCAAAGACGGCATCATCGTTTTCGACGGTGATCCACAAGAAATCACCGATGCACGCTTCAAAGAAATCTACGGTGAAGATGCCGTGGAAGTTGAAATTCGATAAATACTAGAGAGATATCGTATGTCTTGGTTTTTGCGTTCCAAGAAGAATATTGAACAATCCGAACAAAGAGACATGCCCGATGGCTTGTTTGTGAAATGTCCTTCCTGTAATGACATGATTTATCGCAAACAATTCGAAGAGCAATTCTTTACCTGCAATAAATGCGATCATCATTTTCGCATCACTGTGAAAGAGTATGTTGATATTTTGTTTGATCCTGAAAGTTTCGAAGAGACTGATATCAATGTCACCTCGACCGATCCATTGAAATTTGTTGATACCAAGCCATATGTGGATAGACTTCGTGATGCAAAAAAACGCTCGGAATTGCATGATGCACTCACCATCGGTAGAGGAACAATCCACGGTCGACCAATTTCTTTTGCATGCATGAATTTTGGTTTTGTGGGTGGTAGCATGGGATCTGTAGTCGGTGAGAAGTTTTATCGTGCGGCCAAAAGAGCGATAAAAGAACGGATGCCACTCATCGTAATTTCCACTTCCGGTGGAGCACGCATGCAAGAGGCGGCTTTATCACTCATGCAAATGGCCAAGACAAGTGCTGTTTTGAGTGAACTTGCTGAACATAAACTTCCATTCATTTCCGTTATCACAGATCCAACTACAGGTGGCGTCAGTGCGTCCTATGCCATGCTTGGTGACCTTATCATCGCAGAACCCAAAGCACTTATCGGTTTTGCCGGACCTCGCGTTGTTGAACAAACCATTCGCAAGAAACTCCCCGAAGGATTCCAACGTTCGGAATTTTTGCTGGAGCATGGTTTTCTCGACATGATCGTGCATCGCAAAGACATGCGCGAAACTTTGCATTCCGTGTTGAGCATGCTGCTAGACAAATAATCCACATGATGTGGATTTCCTGAGAGCATGATTTCAAGCGGTTCTTGAGTGTTTATTCACAGAATCTTCCACATTGTAAATTTCCGATTATGGGCATCCTCATTGCCACATTCATCATTCTTTTCTGGCTGGGTCATTGTGCGTATATGCTCACGATGCTTGAATGGAATCCGCTCGCAATCGGAATGTGGTTACATGTGGCTGTACAAATCTATGTAAGCGTCGGACTCTTCATCACGGCGCATGATGCCATGCATGGCACTGTGTCTGCAAATAAACGAGTGAATAATACTTTGGGGTGGATTGCTTGTTTTTTGTTTGCCGGCATGAGTTATAAACGACTCATCAAGAATCACATGGCACATCATACTTATCCCGGAACGGAACAGGATCCTGATTATGACATGTCCCAACATTATGTGATATGGTTCTTGCGTTTCATGTATCGATATACGACTATTCCACAATTGATTGTGATGGGAGTATTGTTCAATCTCCTGAAATTCATCGCTCCTGAAATCAATATCTGGATATTCTGGGTTCTGCCTTCAATGCTTGGCGCATTGCAACTGTTCACATTTGGTACATATATTCCGCATCGCACTCCCCATACGCATGAGATGGAACCGCATAATGCGAGAACACTCAAAAAAAATCATCTCTATGCCATGCTCACATGCTATTTCTTTGGGTATCATCATGAGCATCATGCATCACCGCGCACTCCTTGGTGGAAACTGTATTCACTGAAATGATCACAGTGTTTGAAGATGTGACTCCGCCTGAGCTAGAATTTCTTCTTTGTTTCGCATTTTGTCCCAAACTGCATACATCATGCCGATACGATTATTTCCTCCGAGCAGGTGTCGATTGCGATGATAGAAATGCCAGTATAAACTATTGAATGGGCATGCATCCTCACCTACTTTTTTCTTGGGGTCAAATGTGCAACCTTTGCAATAATCACTCATGGAATTGATATATGACGCGCTGGACACATATGGTTTTGTGCCCACAATACCACCATCTGCAAATTGACTCATGCCTCTTGTATTCGGCATTTCCACCCATTCGATTGCATCAATGTAAATTCCAAGATACCATGCATCCACTTCATCGGGATTGATACCTGCAAGCAATGCATAATTGCCCGTGATCATGAGCCTTTGAATATGATGTGCATAGGCATGATCAAGCGATTGCTTGATGGTCATGGAAAGACAATGCATCGGGGTATCACCGGTCCAGAACCATTCCGGCAATCGACGAGTATGATTGAATGCATTCAACGTGGCATAATGTGGCATAGACTCGCGATAGATTCCTCGCATATACTCTCGCCAACCAAGAATCTGGCGTACATATCCTTCAACTTGCTCGATGGAAATCAATTCGGGATGTTTATTCATTGCATCTATCGCCGAAGTGATCACTTCCATCGGATGCAACATTTTTGTATTAAGAGAAAAGGAAATTCTGGAATGGAAAAGCGACCAAGAACGATTGGTCATTGCATCCTGAT
>JBJTFZ010000187.1:0-3310 GCA_046093685.1 bacterium | reverse complement strand
GAATTCTTCATAATTCGTGCGCTTACCGTACCCATTTTCTCCTACGACAATCACCTGTGAGTCGGGCCTCTTGATTGCAACCATGGAGATGATTTTATCCGAATCTCCCAATTGCATGCCGATGACCCCGGCAGCGGTTCTGCCCATGGCTCGAACTTCAATTTCAAGGAAACGACAAGCCAGACCGGCATTAGAACCTATAATGATATCATTTGAACCATCTGTGATTCTTGCTGCAATCAAACGGTCATTATCATTCAATGTGATTGCAATTTTTCCATTCGAACGAACGCTTTCAAATTCAGATAGCAATGTCTTTTTCACTGTACCATTTTCTGTGGCCATGAAAATGAACATATTATCCGGAAATTCCTTGACTGTCAAGGTTGCCGTCACATGTTCATCGCTAGCCTTCTCTATCACATTAGCGAGTGATCTACCTTTGGCATTTCTGCTTGCTTCCGGCAAATCATAGACCTTGACGCGGAATACGCGACCTCTATCAGTGAAGAACAGTAAATAATGATGTGTTGCGGCTCTGAAAACCTGCTCTACATAATCATCTTCATAGGTTCCCGCACCGCTTGCCCCGCGCCCTCCCTTGTGTTGTCTACGATAATTGCTGACTGCGGTTCTCTTGATGAATCCTTTATGTGAAATGGTCACGATCATTTCTTCATTGGCAATCATGTCTTCCAATGTGAAATCACGGGCATCATGAACGATTTCAGTTCTACGAGGATCGCCATATTTGGCTCTCAATCCTGCCAATTCATCGCTTATTATCTGCATTTGCAATTCTTTGCTAGCAAGGATAGCACGGAGTTTTTCAATCAATTGAATGATCTCGCGATATTCTTGCTGAATCTTTTCTCGTTCTAGACCTGTCAATCTTTGCAAACGCATTTCCAGGATTGCTTTTGCTTGAATTTCAGACAATCCGAAGCGCTGTTGAAGATTTGCATTTGCAGTTGGAGTGTCTTTGGATTCTTTGATTGTTTTGATCACTGCATCGATATTATCCAATGCAATGATGAAACCTTCCAAAATATGGGCGCGTTTTTCGGCCGCATCCAATTCATATTTGGTGCGTCGAACAATCACTTCATTGCGATGCTTGATGAATTCTTCCATCATTTGCTTGAGATTCAGAACACGAGGTCTGCCCTCAACAAGCGCAAGCATGATCACGCCGAATGTGGTTTGAAGCTGGGTGTGTTTATACAAATTATTCAACACAACCATTGGGGTTGCATCACGCTTTAATTCAATCACGACGCGCAATCCGTCGCGATCTGATTCATCACGAACATCGGAAATATCTTCAAGCACTTTTGCGCGAACCAAATCTGCGATTTTCTCGATGAGCGATGCTTTGCTTACCTGATATGGAAGTTCGGTTATAACAATGGTTTCTTTTGTTTTCGTGGCTTCCACACTTGCCTTGGCCCGAACCACAACTCGACCTCTTCCTGTAAGAAATGCATCTTTGACGCCTTCATAACCGTAAATGATGCCACCCGTCGGAAAATCAGGAGCTTTAACATGTTCCATCAATTCCGGTATCGTGATATCCGCATTTTTTATCAATGCTTGAAGTCCATCAACTATTTCATTGAGGTTATGAGGAGGAATATTGGTTGCCATACCAACAGCAATACCCCCTGCTCCATTGACAAGAAGCGTTGGGAGTGAAGTTGGCAATACACTTGGCTCTTCAAGGGAGTCATCAAAATTAGGTTTGAAGTCAACAGTATCCTTATCAATGTCACGCAATGTTTCCATTGCGAGCGAAGCAAGCTTGGTTTCCGTATAACGCATCGCTGCAGGAGGATCACCGTCAATCGAACCGAAATTTCCTTGGCCATCCACAAGTGGATAGCGCATGGACCATTCCTGAGCCAATCGAACCATTGCATCATAGACCGAGGAATCACCATGAGGATGGAACTTACCCAATACTTCCCCCACGAGACGAGCGGATTTTTTGTATGGTCTATTCGGCACCAAACCCAATTCATACATCGCATACAAAATTCTGCGGTGCACAGGTTTGAGCCCATCACGCACATCAGGAAGGGCGCGAGAAACAATGACCGACATTGAATAATCGAGATAAGAGTCGCGCATTTCATCTTCCAGGGTCACCGGAAGAATGCGCTCGCTAAGGAGCGATGACATATGTATGTTTCAGATTCTGAATGAAGACAAAACTATGACACAAAAATACAAAATTTGGCCGTCTTTTTTGATTGAAAATACGCTGTTGTGAACACCGAATTATCCACAGAAAACAAAAAAAAAGCCGTCCTTTTGGGGACGGCTAGCGGAAAGGGCGGGATTCGAACCCGCGGTACCGTTGCCGGTACACACGCTTTCCAGGCGTGCCAATTAAACCACTCTTGCACCTTTCCAAATGCAGTGAGCAATACATTGAGCCACAAAGGTAAGGAATTCTCCTCAATTTCCGATGCAAGCTTCATGAAGACAATGCAGTCTTTGTGAACAACTTCTCATCGGCCAAACCGTTTCATTCCTCGCAATTCACTATTTTTGCAGTCAATTATAGACTTTACTTGTATAACTCAAACGGACAATCAGCATGATCGATTCCATTGTCTCTCATCTGGGCGACAAAGCCTCTTTTTTGCTCGATCATACATCAACCACCATTCCAAAAGATCAACTTCATCTCCCCTCCCCAAATAGTGTGGATGAAATCTTTGGTGTTTCTGATCGCAATAACCGTGTTATTGGAAATTTGCAAAGAATGGCTGATTCAGGTCGTTTGAGTGGTACTGGCTTTACTTCTATTTTGCCGGTTGATCAAGGAATCGAACATTCAGCGGGAGCAAGTTTTGCAAAAAACCCTGCTTACTTTGATCCTGAGAACATCATTCAACTTGCAATCGAAGGTGGATGCAATGCGGTGGCTTCAACATTCGGTGTTCTCTCGATGACAAGCAGAAAATATGCTCACAAGATTCCATATGTTGTGAAAATCAATCATAATGAACTCTTGACTTATCCAAATAAAGCGGATCAAATCATGTATGGCACAATCAAGCAAGCTTCCGACATGGGTGCAGCAGCGATTGGTGCAACGATTTATTTCGGCTCACAAGAAAGTTCGCGTCAGATTGTGGAAGTAGCCGAAGCATTCGCCATGGCTCATGATATGGGAATGGCCACAATCCTTTGGTGCTATATCCGAAATTCCGCATTTAAAACCAGCGAGAAAGATTATCATGTTTCAGCGGATTTGACCGGTCAGGCAAATCATTTGGGTGTGACAATCAATGCAGATATC
>JBJTFZ010000186.1:0-24885 GCA_046093685.1 bacterium | reverse complement strand
CCGGGCCACACTTGCCCGGTATAATCAGTTCCATCAGGATATTTTAAAAATAGATTATTGTTCACACCTTCATCATAAGCGGAATATCCTTTTTCAACTTTGATACCCGGATCGATGATCACAGCCGTATTGAATCCTTTTTGCTTGAGAGTTGAAATCATTCCTTTGGGATCTGGGAAACGATCTTTGTTCCAAGTGAAAATTTTGTATTTGTCCATATAATGGATGTCAAGATACATCACATCTGCAGGTATGTTTTTTTCTCGGAATGTTTCTGCTACTCGAAGCACTTCCTTGTCGGGATAATAGCTATATCGACATTGCTGAAAACCCAAACTCCAGAGTGGAGGTAGCGTGATTCGGCCGGTGATTGATGTATAGGATTCAATGATTCCTGAAACAGTTGTATGATGAATGAAGTAATATGCCATGTCACCATCTTCTGCGGTGAATGAAGCAAAGCGATCATTCGATGCGCCGAAATTAACATGTGATTTGTAGGAATTATCCATGAAGATTCCGTACATCGCCTTTGAGCCTTGTGATTCATGCAAACCGATATAAAATGGAGTGGACATGTAAATCGGATCGGCATTTGTCGGGTATCCGAAATAATCGGTGTTCCAATGTGTGAATCCTTCACCCCTACGATTCAATCCACCTGTTTTTTCTCCCATACCTATGAATTTTTCATCAGGAATGAGTCGCTTATAAGTTGTCACTTCTTCTCCAATCCATCCTGTTCCAAACGCAGGTTCATCTTCATTCAAAAGTATTCCCGCTTTAGTGGTGAATCGGATGCGCAATGGATCTTTTGTGATGATCATTATCAGAGAATCTGTTTCGATTCGATATGTATCCGGGGAGTCCTTTGCGGTAAACGATGTGGAAGGTATGAGCCCCGAGACTTGAGCATAACTCAATGTGTCTGCTATTCGACCTTTTTTGGTGAAGTGAATTTTTATGATGTAAGGTGAATAGACAGTAGCCTGCATTGATCCTTCCTTTGTTGTGATCAACACACCATTTTTTGTGGGCTTCAGGAATTCCACCGCACCCATGGAAATATGTTTGTTATATGTTTCATCCGCTTGCAAGCATGCCACTGCGGAAAGAAGAAATAGTAAGAGATATGCTATCATATAGATACCGATTGAAAATACATCAATGTTGTTCCAATGTCACAAGTATACGCATTGTATTGTTTTCATGTTCATAAATGACTTCTTTGGCCAATTGCTCGGTGATGAAAATTCCTCGACCATGATCTCTGTGAATATATTCCGGCAATGTGGGGTCTGGTACTGTTGTGCGCTCAAAACCCGGTCCATTATCCTCAATGATGCAACTAATCCTCGGAAAATGGAAATGTATTCCAAGAGAGACCTTTGCATCAGCAAGATTGGCACTTCCATGTTTGATGGCATTTGTCATCAATTCGGTGATGATGATCATGAGTGAGTCAATGATGTCAGGCTCATAGTCTTTGCATTCTTTCATCGCCGGTATACCTTCACGCAAACTTTTCAGGATGCTGATATCCGCAGGGTATGTAAATCTATGTTCGCATTCTGCAATTGATGTAGGTTTGCTATGTGAATGATTGATGGCCATGCATCATTTCCCGATGGTAACCGCAATCCCACGATGCAACACTCTTCCAAGTGAACCACCATCGGCAGTATAAATTCGAGCTGTGGCAGTGGTGATTTTGTTCAATTGATCTTTTGGCAGGACATTTGAAAGCAATGATAAAGCGCTTTGCATGCGTTTTTCTGCCAATGGAGAATTATGGTCGGATGTTCCCAAATCATCAATTAGGGGAGTTAGTATGATGTTTCTTCCGGCTTTGCTTGCCTCCACAATTCGATTGATCACTGTTTGATCTATCCATGTGAAATCCGATTTGTCAAAATCAGAATAGGCCAATATGAAATCCGTATTGCTCTCAGATTGCAATGATTCTTTTTGTTGTTCTGAAGCAAAGATCGGACGAGCATACAATTCAATTCTTCCTTTGGTTCGAATATTCGGATCCAAACTTGCATAAGATTGTGCAATGAGTTTTTGTGTCTCGAGAGGATATGCGGGATGGGGGCTAAGCGAAAATGTAATGTCCGGCTCTTCTATGGTCATTGTCTTTGCCGTGCCAAGCGTTACCAAACCGGCTATTCTGGCTCCCGTGATAGATGGCTCGGAAAGAAATCGCAAGGATGTGGGACGAAACACATATTGCGTGTCTCTAATCACATGAGTTGGCAATGTGCCATCTGCAAATGAGACCATCGCCATTCTTGCTTCATCCATCAATTCGGGATATCGTAATCCTTGGGTGCGCACAGTTCTTGTTTGAATATCGAATTCTCTGTCTGCGCCATTGACCATCAGTCGTTTTTTAACTGTTTGTGCTCTTTTTAATGCTGTGTTTCTTGGCTCTCTATCACTTTCAAATGCAATAATCCGAATGGGTGTCACGGTATTCTTGAGGGCTTGAGCAAGAGTTACTTCATTATGTGATTGTTCTTTCACTTTATCGCCTGATTGTTCTTCAAAGAGATAAAGCGGTGCAATTGTTGTGGATGTGATTTCAATGATTCTATCATACGGATAGGGGATAGTATCACCAAATTCAAGCATTCCATCATTCATCATTGCATGAAAGTGCATGTTCAACACAATTTCAGGTTCTTTCTCGATTGGTGGCGGAGGCACAATTATGGGTGGGGATTCCTTTGGTATGGAATGCGAAATACCGATACCCATCGTGAATGCATCCATTGTCCATGGATGATCTTCAATGAATGATTGAATATATGAACGATAGGACAAAAATGGATGCAATGCAAAGTCTGCGCTCAATTGATATGTGTATTCCAAACCCACATGTGCGGAAAGCAATAGTGATCTCGTATTTGTTATTGCTCCATCAAAGTTGTTTTGGGATTTGGTCCCATTTAAGAACACAGCATTGGAAGGTTCAACCAATTGCTCTGTTTGCAGAGCACTCGTGGACATGAAAGTTCCGGCATATAAACCGAAAAACAATGAAAGTGGAATATCTGAATACTGAAACAATGCTCTTGGCTCCAGTCCAATCACGATACCGTTCATTCCAAGTGAATAGTCTATCACTGCCGGGGACACGGTATTTCCACTAATGAAGTTTCCCACAAATTCTCTTGATGCAAATGGCGATGAAAATCCTTGCATGTTGAGGAGTAATGCTCCTTGAACGGAAAATTGATCTTGTTTCAATGAAAGTGCGGTGCGCAATCCTAGAGAAAGATCAATGATTGAGCCTATGGCATCGGGATATGTTGTGCAGCATGTTTGTACTGAAGGAATCCCCTTGAAGCCTCCACCATGCATAGATACTCCTCCACCAAGTGAACCCATGATTCGTAATGAGCTATCTGTTTCCACACCAAGAAGTGAAGGGGAGGAAAGCGTCAGCAGGAGAATGGAAAAAAGAAGAAAGACTGATTTCATGATGTTCTCAATTCACTCAAAGCTCTTTTGATGATCATGTCCACAGTCGGTGTATCGGTCAATATGCTCATGACATGTTTTACTGATTTTTCAGCAGCTGCTTTTTGATAACCCAATGCAATCAATGCCGCGATTGCATCATATTGGAGAGCAGAAGCCGGTTGCGCAATATCGGTTTCCGCACCTTCCAAACTCAAACCTGAAATGGAATGTATTTTGTCTCGCAATTCCACAAGTAATCGCTCGGCCATCTTTTTTCCAACGCCATGCAATTGATTGAGAAAGCGGACATCACCTTTTAGGATTGCTTGTTGCAATTCTTGAATGGTTACAGAAGAAAGAATGCCAAGAGCGGTTTTGGGACCAATGCCTGAGATTGCGGTGAGCATGAAAAATGTTTCTCTTTCCGGCTTATCATTGAAACCATAGAGTTGTAATTCGGTTTCTCTGGGCACTAACACAGTATACAATCGAACGGATTGCTCGATATCCGGTAGTGCGGAATATGTATTCATTGAAATCGAGAGTCCATATCCGACTCCATGACAATCCACGACGATTTCCGTGGGTGTTTTTTCAATCAATGTTCCACGAATTTGTGAAATCATGAGCTATTTCCTTTATCAAAAAAAAGGCGCAAAAGGACAATCCCCTGCGCCTCTTATACTTGTGTTATCAATCACATGTTCTTCAGCAATTCACGAGAAATGACGATATGTTGAATCTCTGAAGTGCCCTCATAAATTTCTGTGATTTTTGCATCGCGAAGCATGCGCTCCACTTGATATTCACGAACATATCCATAGCCACCGTGTACCTGAATGGCTTCAAGGGCAACCTCTACAGCTGCTTTTGATGCTGATAATTTCGCCATGGCTGCTTCTTTCACATAATTCTCATGATTGTCTTTGAGGACGGCGGCCTTCAATGTGAGCAATCGGGCAGCTTCGGTTTTTACGGACATATCGGCAAGTTTAAACTGAATCGCCTGCAATTCACTGATGGGTTTGCCAAAAGCAACGCGTTCTTTGGAATATGAAACAGCTCTTTCGAATGCACCTTGAGCAATTCCAAGCGCCTGTGCTGCAATTCCAATTCGTCCGCCATTCAAACTTTCCATCGCTATTTTGAAACCGGTTCCGATACCACCAAGAATATTATCCTGATGAACACGAACCCCACTCAATGCAATCGAACATGTATCGCTTGAACGAATGCCGAGTTTGTCTTCTTTTTTTCCGGGTTCAAATCCTGGAGAAGTACGCTCAATGATGAAGCAAGTTATGCCTTTATGTCTTTTTTCTCTGTCTGTTTGAGCAAATACCAAATAAATGTCGGCGGATGTACCATTCGTAATCCAATTTTTCATTCCATCGACCACCCAATGATCGCCATCTTGCTTCGCACTCGTATGCTGATGGGTTGCATCTGATCCTGCTTCCGGTTCGCTCAAACAGAATGCTCCGAGTTTTTCCCCGGTAGCAAGCGGTCTGAGATATTTTTCTTTTTGCTCAGGAGTGCCGAATGTTTCCAAACCCCAACAAACCAATGAATTATTGACACTCATGATCACTCCGCAACTTGCATCGACTTTGGAGATTTCCTCCATGGCAATCACATAGCTTACGGCATCCAACCCACTACCTCCATATTCAGGAGATACCATCATGCCCATAAATCCCAATTCCCCCATTTTTTTGATGATTTCTGTTGGGAATTGTGAATGTTCGTCTCTTTCTATGGCTGAAGGAGCAATTTCGGATTGAGCAAATTCACGCGCGGTTTGGCGAATCATCTCATGCGTTTCATTGAATTGATAACTGAACATAGGAATTTTGGGTATTGATGGACATTGTACTACAATAATGACTTGCAATTTACGAAGAAATCGGCTTGTCAATGCCCTGTAAAAGCCATATGTGGACAAATAGTTCCCATCACCAAATAAGAGTTTATCCCTTTTTTTCTTTATGTCGTGATGAGTTGTTCGTATTTTGACATTCATTATTTCCTGAAACGAAAAAAAACAGTTCGGACAATTTTTTGGTGAATTCTATGAAGATCTTGCTCACGATATTTTTGGCGATATGCACAATCCTTCCACAATTGAACTCAAGAGAGAAGGAAAAAGAGGGAAATCCCCTTGAACGATTCAAGGATTTTCATGCGAGAAGAGCATTCCCGTATACGGATATTCCCCGTGATTTACTCGGAAAAGCCAAGCAATCGGCAAATCAAATGATTGAGAAAAAGGGCGGAGCTTCCTTGCTTGCCGCTCAGCCGGAATGGAAATTACTTGGTCCAACAAGTGTGGGTGGTCGAATTCGCTCCGCTTCCGTGCATCCCACAAATCCTGATATCGTCTATGTGGGTGCTGCAAATGGCGGAGTTTGGAAAACAACAAATGGCGGATATCTATGGGAACCCTTGATGGATTTCGAAAATTCAAGTTCCATGGGTCAAGTCGTGATCGATCCTAATAATCCCAGTACCATCTATGCCGCAACTGGTGAAGATCGGGGTGGTAGTTATGGATATCCGGGTTCAGGGATCTATCGTTCAACAGATGAAGGGAAGTCATGGAAATTGATTGGTCTTGCAACTGTCGGCGCATTCATGAGTTTCAAAGTTCATCCACTGAATTCAAATGTGCTATTTGCCGGCGGCATGAATGCAAATGCAGGATTCTATCGCTCAACTGATGCCGGTGCAACATGGGAAAGAACATTTTCCAAAGGAGTTCGAGACATCAGCATCAATCCAAACAATATCAATGAATTGTTCATGGCATCACCGGGCAATGGTGTGTATAAATCCAAAGACGGTGGAATGACATTTACCTATTGTCAAATGCCCGGCTATGGTGAAGGAGATAATCTTGATCTTGCCAAGTTCGGACACATCACCGTTCAATTGGCCCCTTCGAATCCCAATATTGTATACTCTCTGTATGAAGATGGAGAAAACAGATTGGGGACAATCGTAAAATCCACCGATGGCGGAGAGAATTGGGTTCCATGTTTTGATGATGATGGAACTTTCTTTAATAGCCAAGGGAGCTATGACATTTATATCTCTGTGCATCCTTCAAATCCAAATATTGTTTTGGCCGGTGGTATTGATGTGTATAGAACAACCAATGGCGGAGTTGTTTGGGATAATATCACGCGAGTCTATACGGGTGGCAATCAACATCCTGATCAACACTGCGCCACATTCGCTCCTTCGAATCATAAGATTGTCTATGCTGGAAATGATGGTGGCATGATGAAAAGTGAGGATGCCGGAGAAAATTGGGAAACCATCAACAATCAACTTGCCATCACTCAATATCATGCATTCGGGATTGACCAGAATCAGTCTTCAATGGCCTATGGAGGTGCTCAAGACAATGGTACCACAGGTGTGAATTCAGCTGGATATGGCGATATCGTCGGAGGTGATGGTGGATTCACCATGGTTGATTTCGTGAATTCAAATACAGTGTATGCTTCAACTCAAAATGGGGCGATGTATCGCATTTTGATGAATACAAGACAAGTCAGTCGTATAGGAGCTTCCATTCCTGCTGATGATGCTTCATTATTCATTGCACCAATGAACATGGATCCAACTGATCCAAAGACTCTGTATCATGGAAGGCATGCATTGTATCAATCAACCAATCAAGGCCAAACATGGTCTGATGTTTCTCCACGATTTGCAGAGAAGATTTCTTATGTGGGAATTTCTCCATTGCGTCCTGAATTCATTGCAGCAGGTACGGAGAAAGGGAATATTCATGTGACAACCGATATGGGTGAAACCTGGACGAATGTCACTCAAAATGGTTTGCCCACGAGATATATCACAGACATCGAATTTTCTCGAGAAAAAGAGGAGACTTTCTATATCACGCTTTCAGGTTATTATACATCGCATGTGTATAAAACGACCAATCTTGGCAAGACATGGATAAGCATCAGCGATCAATTGCCTGATATATCCGCGAATGCCATCGTGATTCATCCTGATAATGAGAATAATCTGTTTGTGGGTACCGACATCGGAGTGTTCGCTACGTATAATGGTGGTGTTTCATGGGTACCATTCGGTACAAAGTTTCCGAATACCGCAGTGCTGGATATTGGTATCTATGAAGGTCGAGGTGCCGCAAATGATCCAATTTCGCTGCGTGTAGCAACACATGGAAGAGCGATGTGGGATGTGCCATTGCCGGATGATCCCGTTGATGCTCCGGAGATTGTCAATCCAATCGGAGCTGAAAATTATCTGGGTGGAACAAATCAAAAAATAGCATGGTATGGATTCACTCAGCCTGTCCGTGTTGAATATAGCGTCGACAATGGAAATACATGGAATGTTTTGTCCGACAAAGCAAATGGAAGTGAATTACGTTGGAATATCCCCACACGATTCAGTCAATATGCTCGCATTCGCGTGACATCAGTTGATAATCCCTCGCAAACTCGCACGACGCGAACATTCACCATAAGTGAATTCAAAAAGGGGTCAATCTCTCAGGCATCCGCGGTGGCGCATTTGCCCTATGGTTTATGTTATGACAGAAAGGGTGGATTATGGACCACGAGTTTCAGTGATAATTATCTCTACAAACTCAATGCACGAACACTTGTGATTGAAAAGAAAATCAAAATGTCTGAAGGCGATAGTTTATTCTCTGATTTCACGATGGATCGTGATGAAGGAGTATTCTATGTTCATCGTTTGAATTCCACTTCAAGTGGTAGTGGTAGCCGAATCGTAAAAGTGGATACCACCGGAAAAGTCTTGCGAACATTTACTTCACCTGCGAGAAATTATGGTCTTGGCTTGGAATATGTGGATGGCAAATTGCTTGCCTCTGAACGCGATGGGAAACAACAGATATACACCATTGACATTCAGACCGGCAAAGCGATCGACTCTGCGAATAATCCATATCGTTTGACTTATGGTCCCCGATGTTTTGCATATGATGGTGATCAACACCTCTATCAAATCTGTACATTCTTCCCCGGTGGTGGTTCGCTCGCTGCAGTTCATGCCGTGAAATTTGCCAAGAATAATCTGAGCAAAGAAATTGACCGCATAGACATTGAAGGTCCGAATGGCTTGCTTAATCTTCGTGGTATAGAATATGATCCTGAAGACAAAAATCTGTGGGTAAGTGCCTATGATGGAGCAATCTACAAAGTAGCCGGATTCGAAACGAAAACCATCAGCTCTATTGAGGATGGAATCATGGGCTTGGGCTCGCTCATTCAAACAAACATTTATCCCAATCCGGCGAATGAAACATGTTTCTTGGATATGACTGCGCCGGAAGGAACGGAACTCTTGCATGCAGAACTATTCGACATGATCGGTAGGCCAGTGTCAGTCATATTCGACGGTTTCGTTCAAAGCGGCATCATGAAAACAGTTTCTTTTTCTGTAAAAGATCTTCCATCGGGAATGTATACACTAGTGGTGGGAACAAAAGACGGAATGAAGAAAACGGCTCGAATGTTCAGTATTGGACATTGATCAAATGGGCTCCTTCGGGAGCCTTTTTTTTTATGCCAAGATGGATTTTGCCAATGCAAATGTTTGAACATGCGCATTCACAGTGTGCTCAATTGGTTTGCTATATCCACCTCCAAGAGCCAATGAAACAGGGAAGCCATGTTTATGCGCCCATTCAAATACCATTTTGTCTCTTTCCGCAAGTCCATGATGAGTCAAAGACAATCTGCCGAGTGAATCTGTTTCAAGCGGATCCGATCCCCCAAGATAAAACACGATATCAGGTTTGAATTCTGCAATTCCCGGCAAATGTTCGGAAAGTATCGTGCAATATTCATCATCACCAACACCGTCTTCCAATTCAATGTCAATCGTTGATGGCACTTTGATGAATGGATAGTTCTTGCGTCCATGCATGCTGAAAATATGTACTTGTGGAAGATCTCCGAGAATTGCGCTATTGCCATTTCCTTGATGCACATCCACATCGATGATTGCCATTCTATGAATTTTTCTTGCATTCAATAATCGCAATCCGGCAACAGCAATGTCATTGAACACACAAAAACCCTCGCCGGCATCATATAAGGCATGATGCGTCCCACCTGCAAGATTTCCCGATACTCCTTCATCCAATGCAATTTCGGATGCAGAAACTGCTCCTCCCACCGTTGCCAAAGAACGGGTCACCAAATCTTGCGTTAGAGGGAAACCAATTCTACGAACGATTTTTGGGTCAAGCGTAAGATTGCATACATCTGTAATATAAGATGGAGCATGAGCAAGTGATAATTCGTCGGGCGAAAAAATCGGGGATTCATGCAATTCGGAGGGCGATAATATTCCGCGTTCAAGGAGAGCATCTCTGATCATCCTATATTTTACCATCGGAAACTTATGTCCTTCAGGTAATGGAATTGTATAGGTGTCAGAATAAAAAACTGTCATGCATCAATATACCATCATTCAGTGAACATATTTCAAAAGAGACAATGTATTCCATGAATGATGTTCTCGTGATTGCTCATATTCAACATGATCTATGATTCTTTTGATGATCTCAATGCCAAGTCCACCATGAAATCTCTTTTGGAAATAGGTTTCCATATTTGGTGATTCAATGCTCATGGGATTGAATGAAGGTGCATTGTCTTTGATGATGATTTTGCAATATGTGGAAGTGCATTCAACCGAAATCACGATTGCTGTATTCTCTGCCGTCTTTGCATGTAGCATGATGTTTGAACATGCTTCATCAACCGCGAGGCATAATTCATGCATGATTCTATCATTTGTGTTGGATTTTTTCAAGACTCCCGAAACATACGATCGTATTGCGGATAATTCCTGAAGTGAAGTTCCTGCAACAAAAAAATCATCTTGCAACATTGTCATTCCCCGAGCATCCCTGAATAATGAGACAAAGCCTCGCTCTGTTCATTGAAAATCTTATACAAAATTGGGAAGCCCAAGAGGTCGAAAACATTGAACACAGGTTTTTGCATCGAACAGAAGATGATATCACCACCCGCATTTCTAATTGCATCTATATGCTTCATGAACATGCCGAGTCCGGCACTGCTGATATAAGTAAGATATTCGCAATCAATGAGTGTATGTGTATCGGAGGAGGAGATTATATTCTGCAGAGCTTCATCAAGGATATGTGATGTGGATGCATCAAGATATCCTTTGAGCCCAAGAATATGTACTGCTCCACGATGTTGTTGCTCTATCGTAAATGAAGGGGATTCCATATGTGCATGTTCCTCAAAAGTTTGGAGAGGAATTACGGGTATAGTTTCCGGAAGTTACACAAGATCAGAAAATCTGGGGATACTTTCCGGGATTTGATTCATGCATGATTGCATACACTGCTTCGACAACATGTTCAGCTTCGGCTTTGGACCAAAAATTCCCATCGGTTCCATAGGCAGGGCGATGTTCTTTGGAAGCCAAAGTGACGGGTTTGGAGTCAAGATGCATAAATCCATTCTGCTTTTCGAGTACTTCTTGCATCATATATGCGGTTGTTCCTCCAGGAACATCTTCATCATAAAATATGATGCGATTTGTCTTTTTGAGTGAGTTGACGATGCTTCCCGAGCGATCAAAAGGCAATAATGTCTGAACATCAATCACTTCAACATTGATGCCGAGTGATGACAATTGTTCAGATGCCTCAAGTGCTATTCTGCAACATGCGCCATAGGTTACAAGCGTGATGTCTGAACCTTCACGAAGGATTTCCGGAACGCCCAATGGAACGGTGTATTCGCCCATGTTCGAAGGCATTGCTTCTTTTAGACGATACCCATTCAATACTTCCACAATCAACCCCGGTTCATCGGATTGAAGGAGGGTGGAATACATTCCTGCTGCTTGGGTCATGTTTCTAGGAACGCAGACATGTATTCCTCTGACAAGATTGATGATTCCTGCCATCGGACTTCCGCTATGCCAAACACCTTCCAAACGGTGTCCGCGTGTTCGTATGATTGCCGGTGCCTTTTGTCCACCCTTTGTACGCCATTGCACCGTTGCCAAATCATCACTCATCAATTGCAGTGCATAGAGCAGATAATCCAAGTACTGAATCTCAATGATGGGTTTTAGTCCACGCATTGCAAGTCCTATGCCTTGCCCAAGAATTGTGGCTTCACGAATGCCGGTATCGGACACGCGCAATGCACCATATTTTGCTTGCAATCCGCTGAATCCTTGATTGACATCTCCCAATTGTCCCACATCCTCTCCAAATGCCACAATTCGATGATCATGATTCAGATGAAAATCAAAGCATGCATTCATGATCTCTGAACCATTCACCAAAGTAGGCTGTGTATCATATTGAGCTGGAATATGGGTGATACCATAGGCAGATTCTGCACTCTCGCTAAAAAGATGGGATGAATATCGTTCATGCTGTAATTCATTCAATGAAGATTTCCAATCAAGCAATGCATTGCGTGAGGGTAAGGCCAAGCCTGCGGTTGCAAGCAGAACTTTATGCACGATGCCCATGATGTCCCTACGGAATGGTTCACGCACACCTTGCAGAGTTGCAAGCAATAGATGCAATTCATTCGAGATTCGGGAATCATTACATTCAGTTATGATGCTTTGAATATGTTCCCCGGCCACTTGCAAGTCTTTGAGTATCGGCTCTTGATATGCCTTCCAGGCTTCATCACGCCAAGATTTTACTCGAGCAGTGGCTTCTTGTTCAATGTTGTCAATTTCATGTTCAGAGATCACTTCATCTTTGAGCAACCATTGTTTCATTCGCGCAATGCCATCAAAATCTTGTTCCCATTGCAAGCGTTCTTTGGACTTATAGCGTTCATGACTTCCTGAAGTGGAGTGGCCTTGCGGTTGCGTCACTTCTATCACATGAATGATTTGTGGAACATGTTCGGTTCTTGCCGTATGACTTGCCTTACGATAGACTTCGAGCAATGCAGGATAATCCCATGCTTTTACGGTATGGACATCATATCCGTCTTTCGAGCCGGGTTTTCTTTGAAATCCGGACAACAATTCACCCACATTCGATTTTGTCATTTGAAATTCATTGGGAACGGAAATGCCATATCCATCATCCCAAATGGAAATCACGGCCGGAGATTTCAATACTCCGATCGCATTGACAGATTCCCAAAACATGCCTTCAGCTGCACTTGCATTTCCAATGGTTCCCCAAGCAACTTCATTTCCTTCATTGCTGAATGGATTATCATGTTTCAGAACATCAATTGACCGATACAAACGAGAAGCATAGGCCAAACCAACCAATCTCGGCATTTGCGATCCTGTTGGAGAAATATCAGCGGATGAATTATACTGATCTTTGAGGTTCAACCATGATCCATCAGCATTGAGGGATCGAGTGGCGAAATGTCCGTTCATCGAACGGCCGGCAGAGGCAGGCTCTAGTGCCGGATCGGGAATTGCATATAATTGAGCGAAAAACTCTTTGACGGAAGAAATGCCAAGAGCAAACATGAATGTTTGATCTCTATAATATCCTGATCTGAAATCACCTTTTTGAAATGCCCTGGCCCATGCCAATTGAGGTAATTCCTTGCCATCTCCAAAGATGCCGAATTTGGCTTTTCCGGATAAGACTTCGCGTCTTCCCAAAAGACTTGCCTGACGACTTTCTATCGCAAGCGTCAAATCCTTGATCAAATCCTCTTTGGAGAGAGAAAATGTTGCTGATGCTTTCGTTGATGACTTCTTTGAAGATGTATGTTTGAATGCCATGTTGATCGAGTATAAGGATTCTAAGATAGGCAAAGATACGGTCTATGTGGAGCAATACCAACATTGTGAATAAGCCATTGAGTTAATCTTTTTGATTACCAATCATGAGGGAAAGGGTTTTGTGAAGAATGAGAAATCTGCTATCTTTGTTTTCTCTCAACTGCGGAAGTGGCGAAATTGGCAGACGCACCATCTTGAGGGGGTGGCGCCTTCACTGGCGTACGGGTTCAAGTCCCGTCTTCCGCACACAAAAGCTCTGATATAATTATCAGGGCTTTTTTATTTCCCCTTTGTTACGGTCATTGCAGTGATGATTGCCGTTGAAATCGAGAGGAAAGCCACGATTGCATGGGAGGTCATGATGCTTGTCACGGGAACTTCCATGATCCAGGGCTGATGAGTGGAATATGCTATTTGGATTGGGATAGCCAAGAAAGCTCCTACCGCGATGCCAATAAGGCATGCCGAGATTGCAAACAATACATGTGGGAAAGCAATGAACATGCGTCCTGCTCCGAGCGTTTGCAGGATAAACCATTCGGCAGGACTTTGCAATAATTCCGACCTGAACACATAGGAAAGAAATCCAAGAAATATCAAAATGATGCCTGTTGCTCCTGCCAAACCTAAAGTGAGAATCATTGTGTCACGAGCAAACAATGCACCTGCAGCTTTGTCATTGAACACTGTTTGTTCAACAATGCTCTTGGTGCCGATATCTCCCAAAATGGCTGTGACAGTTTCATGATCGCAGTATTTCGGTTCCATGGTGAATACAATGGTCCACTGAAATGGATTTTCATCGAACATGGCATCGGTATCCTCACCCAATTCTTTTTCAAATTCTATTGTTGCCAATGCGGGTGAAATGATGGTTACCGTTCGTATTTGTTGATACCGTTTGAGCGATTCGGAGAGGGACACAATTCGAGAAGTATCGGTATTTTTTTTGATAATTACTGAAATTTCAAAATTGGAGGCAAGTCTGTCCTGTTCTCTACTAAGTCCGAAATACGCTGTCACTGCCCACATTGCGGACAATGTCAGAATGATGGCAATGAACATGATCCGAAAAAAGGGGAACTTTCTTTTGGAAATCAAAGTACCTGCTCTATGGAAATAGTATTCACGACTCATGAATTTATGCTCACGATATTATGCCCATTCAAATGATTGTCGAATGGCAGAAATGTCATAGCCTGCACCAAGTGCAACGATAAGTTTTATGCGCGCCTTTTGTCCATTCAAATAATCAGCAAAAATGATGCCTGCATCATGCAAATGCTTTCCTGCCCCTTCATAAGCATAAATATGTTCAATTCTTCCCACGGGACAACGGGATGTAAGGACTATGGGGATATTGTTTTCAACTGCTTTTTTAAGAGCATAAAACACAGGAGGAGGCACATTGCCCACACCAAATGCTTCAATGACCATTCCTTCCGCACCATTCTGCAAAGCACAGTCGATGAGCGTTGCATCCATTCCGGCATAGCACTTTAGCAATGGAACATGTTTAGGGAGCGATTGTACGGAGAATGATTCTCTTCTCACCGGTTTGCGGTGCATCATCACCATTCCATTGACTATTCGACCGATGGGGCCAAAATCCAAGCTCGCGAAAGTTGTGAGTTGATTCGTATCGGTTTTTGTGGCTTCGGAGGCCGCATTGATGGAGTCAGACAAGCAAAGCAAAACCCCGTAGCCCATTGCCTCTTTGCTTCCTGCCAATATCAAGGCATCCCGAAGATTTCTTGGTCCGTCCCAATCAGGTTCACTTGAATTCCTCATTGCCCCGATGATAATAATCGGAGTTTCTGTCTTGACCGTGCAATCGATGAAATAGGCGGTTTCTTCAAGCGTATCTGTGCCGTGAGTAATCACCACACCGTCAATGTCTGTTCTGTCAACTTGGTTTTGGATTTGATTTGCAAGGTCAAGCATGATTTCCGGAGTCATGTGAGGCCCCGGATAATGTCCGAATTCAATAGCCTCAACATCTGCTATGTCCTGTATGTCCGGGATGGTATCGAGAATTTGTTTGGCTGACAAAGCAGGAACAATACCCCCAAAACCCTCATCCACTCTCATGCAAATGGTTCCACCGGTGAAAAAAACAGCAATTTTTGGTTTCATGTGGCAGTGAATCGATTAAATCATTGACATGTCTCAAAAATACGAATACCCTGAGTTAATTTTCATATTCTTGGTATTTCGCTAACTTGTCGAGTGTTTGTAATGCTGGAACCGGAAACAAAGCTCCTTCTGTTGTGTCATTACAATCAAACAATTGCAGACATTTATGACTAGATTCATGCGAATATCATTGATAAAGGTACTATTTCTTTCCTTCATGGGAATTTGTGCATCCGGGGTATTGATGGCACAAGAGAAAGACAGCAGGGGTAAAGATTTCTGGTTCACATTCATTCCCAATTTACATGTAAACAACCCCGAAACTGATTCTTTGTATATCTATGTTGCTGCTTCAGAACCAACAAATGGCACTCTTCGCTACAAAGGAAGAAATGGAATCTGGCGGACCATAGTAATAAACATCCCCGATCCGGCAAAAGTATTCACTTATCGGGTGTATTGGTATGATATTGAGTTGCAGGGTGATACTGAATCTAACGGACAAAACTCTTCGGGAAATCAAGCCGAAGCAGTCGCAGAAAATGTGTTCAATGTCAGCACGGACAAAGATGTTACTGTCTATGCATTGAATCAAGCATCTACCACAAGTGATGCTTTCTTGGTTCTTCCAACCGATGCATTGGGTAAAGACCACTATGTATTATCATATAATTCTCACCGGAATGGTAGTGTTGCGTCAACGGGGAATACACCATCCCAATTTGCCATTGTTGCAACTGAAGATAATACAGAAATTACAATCAATCCATCAGCTCCAACATCAAAAATAAGTTCATCGAATCCCATATTGACAATTCTGAATCAAGGTGAAACATTTCTTGTTCAAGCTTCCATGACAGTGGGAGATGGATCAGGGGACATGACGGGCACTCGAGTGCAATCAACAAAACCGATAGCGCTATTTTCGGGTCAACAAAGAGCAATAATACCTATTAAAAATTCAGAATTAAGTTCTCGTGATCATATTGTTGAACAATTACCTAGTGTTGATACTTGGGGAAGAACGGCCATCGTCGTTCCATTTCCCAAACCCTTCAATGCAACCAATTTATCTCAAGACATTTACCGCGTTCTCGCTGCATATGACAGCACGGATGTTTTGATCAATGGTGTGAAGACAACCACTTTGTCCAAAGGGGGAATGTATCAATCAGTTTTGACTACTCCTCAAGTTATTTCATCAAACAAAGCAATAATGGTTGCCCAGTATAAAAAAACTTCGGGTACTCAAAACTCTTTCAATACTGATTACAATGGCGATCCATTCATGATGTTGGTGCCTCCGAGCGATCAGTTTCAAGATAATTATCGTTTTGTCAGCATTCAAGCGGTCAATGTGCTTAATGGTGGCATCACGATGCAACAAGGTTATGATGAGCAATGGATTACACTGGTGATGCCCAATAGTGCCGTTTCAACCACAAGATTGGATGGTCAGCAGATAGGTATAATTCCCGGTGTGACAATAACAGCCATACCTGGTACTAACTATTCATATGCATGGATAAGAGTCATTGATGGAGTTCATGCAGTGACCTCAAATGAGAGAGTAGGCATTTATGTGTATGGGTATGGTCGAGCAAACTCTTATGGATATGTTGGTGGCATGAGTTTCAGAAGTTTTGATTTTAACCCACCACAAATAACAGGCAAGCAGAATTGTAGAGATTTCATCGGAACGATTTATGATACGGTTGCAGGAGATTCACGCATCGTGCAAGTGTTTCAAGAACCCGGTTCCGCGAAGAATATTAAAAGTGTCGATTATTCCTTTATCCCTCCGCAAGATTCCGTAATGTTCAAAGTATTATTGGATGATCCATATCAAGATGGCTCAGTGACGATAACCGCATTGGACTCTGTTCAACAAAAAACTACATTACCGATTCGGATCAAAGGTTTCACCGTTTCTTCTTCCTATAAACTTGCTCATGGTGATTCAATACAGGTATTCACAGAGAAAACTCCTGTGGGGAAACAAATATGTTATGATATCTCACTTGAGAATTATGGAAGTTTCGATCAAGATATCACTCCGTATTTGACTAAAAGTGCGGGAAGTCCATTTTCGATTTCCGGAGCACAAAAAATCATACTGAAACCAAAGCAAACATTTACCTTTCAGGTATGTTTCAATGCACCCGTTGAAGGCACATATCTCGATTCCTTGTATATGGAAGATGTATGTTCGGGTAGGGCCTTGGCAACATTTGCCATCACGGCATACACAGATAAGCAAAAGCCAACTATCAAGAATAACATTGATTCTTGTGGTACTTGCCATGTCTTGTTCATAGCTGATTCCGGAGCAACAGACGGTGGGCTGAAACAGGTTAAAATTGCTTCTTCAACAAATGTGCAATGGCAAAATCAAGCACCGCAAACAGACGCCGTTCGCGCTTTGTCAATTTGCGTGCAAGATGTGTATAAAGATGCAATGTATGAAGTGCTTGCCGAAGACAAGAATGGCAATGTGTCGGTGTATTCCGATACCATTCCAGGATTTACCATATCCTCGAATTCGGTGGGGAAGGTAAAGTACATGGGTGGCAAACCTATCGGTTCAATGTTCTGCGACACCATCGTATTTGTCAACACCGGTTTGTTCGTGCAAGTTATCAATGAAGTACGACTTTCCAAGAACATCGTCTTCAGCGTTCCGAGATCAGCATTTCCTTTGCGATTGGCTCCGGGTGCATCAGCGAATGTTCCTGTGTGTTATGCTCCCACGGAAATCATCGATACACTCTATGACATCAAGAGAGATCGTGATACGATTTCAATTGGACGAAATTGCATCACCTTACCTTTTGCATATGAAGCATTTGGAGTTCAAGACACATTGATAGCCAATGGTCGTTGTGATGTAACGGTAAAAACTTCAGTCATTGATCTGTCTTTGAAACGCATCGGTAATGTGAACATTGCCCCCCATCCAATATCATATGGAAGTCTCAGATCGCTATTGACATTTTCAATGCGTGAATCAAAATCCATGAGTGTTCGATTCATTGAAGCTCTATCCGGAAAAGAGGAAATACTTTTCTCTTCTCATCAAGTACCCGGTGGTGACTATGCAGTTTCAGTGAACATGAATGGCTTTGCGCCGGGAATGCATGTGATAGTCATTCAATCTGATGATGAACAAGAAATACTTCCTGTGATTATAACCGATTGAAAGTGGTAATAGTATAGTCGATGTTCCGTGCCCAAGAAAAAAACACATAATGCATTCAAGACTTGGTCGATCATCCTGCTCGCCATGATCCTCATCGGAAGTTCATTTGCAATAGCATATCTAATGAGTGAAACCCCACTCACTACATCAAAAGAAGTGATATTGGTAGATGCATCGGTTTCTGGGGCGGTCAAGACGCTTGCTGATGCGGAAGCCATCGACCATCCCGCCTTATTTTATGTGATGACAGCAATGTATGGTTGGATGTCAGGAAGAACATGCATCATCGGGGATATTACGCTTGAGCCAAAGATATCACATGCGAGAATCATGAAAATGCTGTTTTCAGGGCAATCTGCAGTGACCGTTAATGTTGTCATTCCCGAAGGATCGAATTTGCGTAATATTGCGTCGATTCTCAAAAGACGATTGTCCGTAGACTCTGCTCGATTCATGAAGGTATGTTTGAATGATTCGGTTTGTACATCATTCGGTGTGAAAAAAGGTTCAATGGAAGGCTATTGCATGCCGGACACATACAACATGTACAAAAAACAAAAGCCGGAAGACATCATAAAAAAGCTCGCAATTGTTCATTCGCTGTTTTGGAAAAAACAATGTTCGGACTTACTGAAACAGTCTTCATTTGACAAACATGAAATACTGACGCTTGCTTCCATCATCGAAGCAGAGGCATCAATACCATCCGAGAGAGCCAGAATCAGTGGAGTATATCATAATCGTTTGAAAAGAGGAATGAAATTGGAAGCGGATCCCACAGTACAATATGCCCTTGGAAAGAAAAAAAGATTGTTCTTTAGTGATTTGAGAATAGACAATCCATATAATACCTATAGATTTTCCGGTTTGCCGCCCGGTCCAATAAATTGTCCGGGAAGGGAGTCTATACTCGCTGCTTTGCAACCTGAACGACATGGATATTTCTTTTTTGTTGCAAAAGGGGATGGTTCAGGTGAACATGTATTCAGTTCAAATGGATCGGACCATGCAAAAGCTGTCAATGCATATCGCAAACAAAGGAAATTGTGAAATGCTTATACATGATCCGGTGGATGATGAGATGTGCTCTCCAAATGCGTGACAATATCACAAGGATGAGCAATGGTGCTTTGAATCAATTGTTCTATCTCAGTTGCCTGCAAGTGGGCCGCTTCAATGGATGTTTCATCAGGGAATTGCACATGGAAATCGATATACACATAATTCCCGGACATTCTTAATCGCAACCTGTGATATGTGAGACCAAGCTCATTGCATTTTTGTTCGATTATTAATTGTACATCAGTGAATAATTCAGGATCTGTTTTGTCCATCAAACCTTGAATACTTCGACGGATGAGTTTGCCACCTTCAACAATGATATTTGCGCCAAAGAATAAAGCCATCAGTGGATCAATCCAAAAAGCACCCGTGAGATATGCAAGAAGAAGCCCGGCTATCGCGCCTGCTGAAGTCCAAGCATCTGTCAGGATGTGCCTGCCATTTGCTTCGATGATCAATGACTTATTGTTTTTCCCTGTTTTTACAAGATAGATTCCAAGCAATGTATTGATTGCGGCCGCTGTTGCAGTAAGCGCTGTACCGTACCCAATCTGCTCAAGCGTTACACCCGATATGAGTTTGTCGATGGCTGTTTTAATAATGACAATTGCTGCCAGAATGATCAAAGCACCTTCGAGTCCGGCAGAGAAAAAAGTGATTTTGTCATGTCCGAAATGATGATCATCATCGGCGGGAAGATATGTGATGCGTAAGCTGTACCATGCAAAACCAACTGCGGCAATATGAACGATTGTTTCCATTGCATCAGAGAAGATGGCAATGGACCCGGTAAGCATATAAGCACTCCATTTGAGCGCAAGCATGAGAAATCCAATCAACAATGAGATATTCATTGCTCTGGATTCCGATTTTGATGGCAGATGCGAGTTGTTCATCAGTCATTGACCATTATTGAACTGAAGACACAAAAATACATATACCTTGGAGGACCGGAAAGAGAAAATA
Organism: bacterium; assembly: GCA_046093685.1. Classification (GTDB taxonomy): domain Bacteria; phylum Bacteroidota; class Ignavibacteria; order Kapaibacteriales; family UBA961; genus UBA961. The sequence continues at coordinate 4,259 of JBJTFZ010000186.1, read as the reverse complement.
TCTGTGGAAAGAATGCTCTCTTTCAGGGGTGAAAATACACTATGTTTGCACACATCCTATGATGAAATACTATGCCTGATTTTGTTCATCTCCATAATCACACACATTATTCTCTGCTCGATGCCGCCTGCAAGCCCGAACAATTGATTGAGGCTGCAAAAGCGGATGGACAGACTGCGCTTGCCCTCACCGATCACGGGGTGATGTTCGGTTGTTTTGAATTTTACAAAAAAGCCAAAAAAGCCGGAATCAAACCATTGCTGGGATGCGAAGTCTATGTGGCAACGGGGAGTCGTTTTGACATGACCGCCAGAAAAGGTGGAAATAAACGACGAAATTATTATCATTTGGTATTGCTTGCGAAAAATGATATCGGGTATAAAAACCTGATGAAATTGACAACGCTTGGGCATACCGAAGGTTTCTATTACAAACCTCGTATAGATCAGGAATTATTGCTACAGTATCGTGAAGGTTTGATAGCATTGTCGGCATGTTTGGCGGGAGTTGTGAATGCACCACTTCTCGAGGGTGATTATGACCGTGCAAAAGAAACCGCAAAATGGTATAAAGATGCTTTTGGTGAAGACTTCTACATAGAATTGCAAGATCATGGTCTGGAGGGTGACAAGATCGTCATGGAGCAGGCACCTCGTCTTGCAAGAGAATTGGGAATAAAAATCATCTGTTCCAATGATTGCCATTATATCAGAAAAGAAGATGCGGTGGCACATAATGTTCTTCTCAATATCAAAGAGGTGAGTTCCGCGAATTCGGGTCAGATGGACATCTACAATCTCCGATATGGCGTACCGGAAATGTATTTCAAGACTAAGGAAGAAATGGCAAAGATTTTTGCCGATTATCCTGAAGCAATCGAAAATACAAATGAGATTGCCGAAAAATGCAATGTGGATTTGAAATCAGACATCAAGATGCCGGTATTCCCAATCCCGGCTGAATCGAAAGCGCAAACTCTCGAAGAATATCTCGAAGAACTCACGATGGAGGGATTGGAACAACGGTATTCCGTTATGAATGCCCAAATTCTAGAGCGTGTGAAATTTGAATTGGATGTCATTAAATCAATGGGGTATGCAGGATATTTTTTGATTGTTCAGGATTTTATCAAAGCGGCAAGAGAGAAGAATGTCAGAGTGGGTCCCGGTCGTGGTTCCGCTGCTGGTAGTATTGTTGCTTATGCTTTGGGCATCATCAATGTGGATCCCTTGAAATATGATTTGCTGTTTGAGCGTTTCTTGAATCCCGACCGTGTTTCCATGCCCGATATCGACATCGATTTTGCTGATGACAAACGCGATGTGGTGATTGAATATGTTCGTGAAAAATATGGGAATGATTCCGTTGCTCAAATCATCACATTCGGAACGCTGTCTTCGCGTGCCGTTTTGACTGATGTTGGAAGAGTATTGGGAATTCCATTGGCAACGGTTCGATCGATAACCGAAAAAATTCCATCCGTTATGGGAAAAGTCACACCGCTGACCGAAGCCATGGATCTACCGGAACTTCGATGGGTGAAAGAATCGAATGACCCCAAACTCAAAGAATTGATTGATTATGCCACCACATTGGAAGGCCTTGCAAGAAATTCATCGACGCATGCCGCGGGGGTGGTGATTGCTCCGGGGAATATCAATGAATATGTGCCACTTCTCAAGACATCCGATTCAGGAATGGCAACGCAATATACCATGAAGGATCTTGAAGATGCAGGTTTGCTGAAGATGGATTTTCTTGGTCTCAAAACACTTTCCATCATTGAAAACACACTTGCCCAAATCAAAAAAAATCATGGAGTGGACATTGACCCCGAAAAACTTGATCTGCATGATCAAGCAACATTTGATCTGATAGGCAAAGGGAAGACCTTGGCCATTTTTCAGTTTGAATCCGAGCAAATGCAGGAGTCATTGAAAAAACTCAAACCGGGTGACTTGGAAGATTTGATTGCCATGAATGCATTGTATCGCCCGGGTCCAATGGATAATATCCCGGAGTTCATCGATCGGAAACAGGGTAGAAAGCAAATCGATTATCTGCATCCCATCATGGAATCCGCTTTGCACAAAACCTATGGGGTGATTGTCTATCAAGAGCAGGTTATGCAATTGGTTGGTGACATAGCAGGGTTCACTCTTGCGCAGGCAGACATCATGCGCCGTGCAATGGGAAAGAAAGATGAGAAATTGATGCTCGAACAAAAAGCTTTGTTTGTTGACGGAGCTTTGAAAAATCCTTCCTTCATTCAAGGATGCATAACCAAATTGGCAGATGCAAAAAACCTTGCTGAAGAAATATTCGACCTCATTTTGAAATTTGCTTCTTATGGTTTCAATAAATCACATTCATGTGCTTATGCATATTTGGCATATCAAACTGCATGGTTAAAGGCACATTATACCGCTGAATTTCTGGCTGCGAACATGACTGCCGAGATCAACAATCTCGACAAAATCGTTCAATTGATTGATGAAGCCCGGACATTCGGCATAACTGTCATGCCACCTGATGTGAACCGATCATTTGCCATATTCACTGCTTCAGATAGCAAAACGATAGAATTTGGTTTGGCCGGCATTAAAAATGTTGGAATACCTGCCGTGGATGCAATGATTGAAGCAAGAACAAAGGGTTCTTTTACATCATTGTTTGATTTTGTGAAGCGCGTCAATCTCAAATTGATCAATCGAAGAACGCTTGAACCACTGATTTGTGCGGGTGCATTCGATTCCATGCAACATGGTCATCGCTCACAATTATATTCTTCCATTGACTCAGCTTTGGACTATGCAAAGAGAGTTCAGGAAGAGCAAATGACGGATACAGTGAATCTTTTTGGCGACTCATCTGATGCGGAAATTGCAGAGCCGAAATTACCCGATCTGAAACCCTGGAATGAAGGATATCGATTGCAGAAAGAACGCGAAGTGTTGAACTTCTATTTAAGCGGTCATCCATTGAACAAATATAAGCCGCATGCTTTGTCATTCGTAACGCTTCAACTGCATAAAACAGATAGTCCGCTCATTGGAAAACATGTTCGTTGTGCAGGTATCATTACTTCCGTTCAAACCCGCTTGGATAAACGCGAGCAGACAATAGCCACCGTCACTATTGAAGACTTCAATGGTAAAGCCAGCATACTCTTTTGGAGTGATGCTTATAAACGATATCAACACTTCTTGCAGACTGAACAGATCATATTGGTCAGAGGGAAAAGCGAACTCAATGGTGAGCAATTGAAGATTATTGCCGATGACGCAATGCCCATAGAAGAAGCTCCCACCAAGTTTGGAAAAGGCTATGTGATTACGCTTGAGGACAATGAATCAACAGTGAAACGATTGACTGAATTAAATGGATTGATGACAAATGGCGGAACAAGTTCCATTATGTTCCGCCTCCTTGATGCATCGGGTGAATTACGCTCCAATTTTGTTGCTACAAATCAACCACTTCGTTGCGATCATGAAACGAGTGAAAAAATCATGAATATATTTGGAAGAAGCAATCTTCGATTTCTTACGGATTAACCATTGAAACAATTACTTCCCACTGATACACCCATAGAAAGAGCCATTGTGGTATCCGTTGTCAAAAAAGGCGGAGATCGTATACAAGCAATGGAATATCTGGATGAATTGGCATTTCTGGCTGAAACCGCAGGTGCGGATGTCATTGCAAAAGTTTATCAAGAACGAGTTCGCCCTGATCGGGCCACGATGATTGGAAAAGGGAAGGTTGCAGAAATCAAAGAAATGATTGAACAAGATGATATCCAATCCGTGATATTTGATGATGATCTTACGCCAATGCAAGTAAGAAATCTTGAACAGGAATGGCAAATCAAAGTTCTGGACAGAAGTGGAATCATTCTTGACATTTTTGCCTCTCGAGCTCGTTCGATGGAAGCCAAGACACAAGTTGAATTGGCGCAATTACAATATTTAATGCCCAGACTCACAAGAATGTGGACGCATCTTTCGAAGCAATTCGGAGGGATAGGAACAAAAGGTCCGGGGGAAACGCAGATTGAAACCGATAGACGATTGATAAGAGACAGAATCACGAAGCTCAAAGAAAAACTTCGTGATATCGACATGCAAAGGAAACAGCAGAGAAAGGGAAGAGATCATATGCCGAGATTTGCATTGGTTGGTTATACCAATGCCGGAAAATCAACGCTCATGAACATGATGACCGGTGCAGATACTTATGTCGAAGATAAATTGTTT
>JBJTFZ010000185.1:0-10772 GCA_046093685.1 bacterium | reverse complement strand
AAATAGACAAATACAATGTGAAGTATATTATCCTGCAGCGACTGCAGGGGATAATGTTGTAATTGCATCGGGAAAATTTCCGGTGCTCGTCTATGGACATGGGTTTGTGATGCCTGTCTCGGTTTATGATGTGTATTGGAATGCATTGGTTCCAAAAGGATATATATTGGTATTACCAACAACAGAATCTTCTTTTTCTCCATCACATACCTACTTTGGAAAAGATTTGGCTTATGCGGCAAAGTCGATGCGATTGCAAGGATCTATTCCAACTTCTCCGTTTTTCAATGCAGTTGATTCCACTTCTGCCGTGATGGGACATTCCATGGGTGGTGGTTGTGCATTCCTTGCAATGCAATATGATCCACAAATAACTGCATTGGTAAGTTTTGCAGGTGCGGTCACGAATCCATCTTCAGTTACTGCCGCGATGTCGATAACCAAACCCTCACTTGTGATTGCAGGTGCAAATGATTGTGTTGCTTCGCCAAGAAATCATCAAATCCCAATGTATGATTCTCTCGCCACCGAATGCAAAACATATGTCAGCATCATCGGTGCAAATCATTGTCAATTTGCTTCCAATAATTTCAACTGTACTTTCGGCGAAAGTACTTGTACACCAAAATCAACCATCAATGCATCAACTCAGCAATCCATTGTGTTTCAACATGTGATTCCATGGCTGAATTATTATCTTAAACGCGATTGCATTGCCGGTGATCAATTTCAAACATTGCTCTCTGCTCCGGCAGGTATCACAAGTTCTGCAAACTGTTCTCTTAAAAGTCCGCAACCAATCATTCAAGGGAAAATGCAATCCTGTTCAGGTGGTACTGTTCAGGTGTATAAGGTAGGAAATGCAGTGGGATTCATTCCACAGTGGACCGCTCCGAAAAAAGGTGATGTAATTGGATCACTTGATAGGGATTCATTGATCGTAATATGGAAAAATCCCGGAATAGATACGATTAAAGTACGCCTCTCGCATCCACAAACCGGTTGTTTTCGGGATACCTTGTTCATTGTGACAATACAACCTTCTCCAAATCCAATGATTACAGGAAAAGCAAGTGTCTGTTCGGATTCCATTTATCAAACATATTCCGTATCACATGCAGCAAATACTCTTTATCTATGGAAAAAACCCACAAATGGCGTTACTGAGAGTGATCTCACAAAACCTACACTATCGATCGCATGGACGAAACATGGGATTGACACTCTCTTTGTTCGACAAACAAATACCATCACCAATTGCATCAAAGACACACAATTGATTGTCATGATCAATCAACTCCCTGAAGGAATGATCACAGGTGAACAAATGGTATGTGAAAGCAACAAAAGCGTGAGTTATTTGATGCAATCTTCACCGGGGATAACAACTCTTTGGCAAACACCAAAAAATGGTATGATTGTGGGTTCAAAAACATCGAATGCGGTTTCCATAAGATGGAATGCATGGGGCATTGATTCACTCAAAGCAACCTTGACGGATCCACAAACAGGATGCATGCGCGATACCTTCATCATCGTGACCATTCAAGAAAAACCCAAAGCAGATATTTATGGTACGAGGAATATCTGTGAAGATACTCCGATGAGTGTGTATAAAGTTGAAGCAGTGTCCGGAAATACCTATTTCTGGACGACATCCCCAACGGGAACAATCATTGGTCCAAGAAATTTGGATAGCATCATCGTGCGCTGGACAAAAGTCGGTAAAGACATCGTCACGGTAAGAGAAACAAATCTCACAACAGGTTGTATCAATGATACTTCTCTCACGATAACAGTGAATCCCAAGCCTAGACCATATATCATTGGCAAGTCAATCGTGAATGAGGGTGACCGTGGAATTGTGTATGCCGTTCCATTCAATCAAGGTTCAATGTATTCTTGGAATATACTTTCCGGAGATGCCGTCATCCGTAATCAAGACCAATATCAAGTCAATGTGGATATGGGCAAACCGGGATTGCTTACAATTGAAGCCACTGAGTCGAACAAATATGATTGTGCATATGCCGACACATTTGACATAACCGTACAAGCTGCATCAAACATATCTGAGGAATCATCCAAAATCACAGTGTATCCGAATCCTGTTGAATATTCTGGTATGATTCACATAACAGGACGGGATATTCAATTTGTTGAAGCATTCTCATTGATGGGCGAGAGAAAGGGATCTTATCTTCCGATGCCAGACACATCAATCATGATGTCAACACAGCAATATCTACCCGGTGTATATGTTCTGCGTATTCACACTTCATCGGGTAATGTCACCACTTCCATCATGATCCAGTAGAAAACATTCCTGTTCTTGTATCGATACTCGTAAGTTTGCATCATCACAAATCGTACGGATGATTCATGAATGCATTCAATGCTCTCTTTACCAAGTATTTTCACGAAATCAAATTCGCTCTGTACTTTTCGGCCTTGAATCTTGTGTGGATGCTTGGGGAGAAGCTTGCCGGACTGCATGATGTTCATATAGCCGATCATGCTTTCTACACAAATTATTTTGCCATACCTTCAATTTTGCTGTATGCAGTTGCGATGTATCAGAAGCAGACTGAACTTGGTGGTGAAATGAATTTCAAACAAGGATTTATGTCCGGCTTGGGTATCACAATGATAGTCACTGCTTTGACGCCGGCTGTCCAATTTATCATCCATACCCTCATCACTCCTGATTATTTCGCCAATGTTCAAGCATTTGCGATACAAGAAGGAATGAAGCCTGAAGTCGCGCAATCTCATTTCACATTGAACAGTTATATCATGCTGTCCGTATTCACCGGTTTTGTCTATGGAATCATCACAACCATATTCACCACCATCATGGTTCGATATGTCAGGATGAAACGATGAAATATCTCCTTATCATTCTCTTCACTTGCATTTCGCTTCAAGGCCAGCAGCGTCCATTCGGGATCATCACATTGTCCGAATGCGAGAAACTCAGAACATCACATGAATATGCCGATCTGATTGCAGGCATACATGCTTCTGCAAAACAAGCAATTCCAAATGGCAATCAAACAACTGCAGATAGAAGAGTTCGTGCAACCATTGCGAAGAATGCAGCATTCATCGCATATCTTAATCGCAAGGTGATGAATGATACACTTGCACCGCTTCCCATTGTAGAGAGAGAACAATTGATCAATGCTTCATTGACAATTCTACAACAATGTCAAACAACCATTCCACAACTTTCCATCACCACGCCAAATGCCTATGAAGATTGGCAATGGCATTCCAAAGAATTCATTGACTTGCTCTCAGCATATGATTTGCTTCACGGAGTACCGGAGATTTCGAAGTCAATACTGGATTCAATCGAAAAACGCCTTGCGATATTTGCCATTACATTTCACAGAGAAGCCACGAAATCAATATTTGGTTTGACATTTTTCGGCACGGTTCGCAATAATCACGCTCTCATGACAGCCGGAGCAATCGGCATGGCAGGTGTGATATTGAGAGATTATCAAAGTTTTATTCCTGAGGATCAACCAATCTTTTGGTTGAATACAGCAATGAATGCGATTGATGATATCATGTTTACGGGTGCACAAGCACAGTCGAATAAAGATGGAACAGCAGGATATGCGGAAGGACCACATTATTATCGCTATGCAATGCTCAATATGCTTCCGATGTTTCGTGCGATGTATCATGTATATCCTGATACATTGTTTATGCTAAATCAAAAAACAATCAGACATCCATATCATGATCCACGATTCAAGAATTGTACGCAATGGCTGATATCCATTCTTCAACCCGATGGAACATATCCAGCTCTCGGTGATTCATTTCTCGGTATGGGTTTCCCTGAACTTGCTTTGACAGTTGATTCATCACTCGTTTTTCCATTTTCTGATTATGAGCGTTGTGCCCAACTCAATTCCACTGTTGACATGCGCGCAAATTATTGCGGTGCACTCACATCTGCAGGGCTGAAGTATGAACGAGGACTCAATGTGAATCAAGAAGCAGGGGCGGTTACTATGCGTACTCCAAAATGGTATGCACATGCCATTGCGAAAAATGGAAATGCTCGAACTGCAGGCGCGGGACATTCTCAATCAGACATGACTTCATATTTGATATGGACACATGGCTTACCAATCATTCTTGATCCGGGATATCTGCAATATTCGATGCGTGATCTGGTGGGCAATGCTCAACAGCATAATGTTATTTTGGTGAATGGACAGGGTCCTCCAAATGGCGCACCACTACAGCCCGGTGGCGCAGATGCATTTGCTGAGGAGTCATTTTCCATTCCCGGAATTGACTATGCGAGAATCACGACTTCCTATTCCGGAGCAAGTATCAAGAGGCATTTGTTCAATGTGACTGACAGTGTATTAGTGAATATTGACAATTGTACCTCGCAGACACCTGTGAAATTCACGCATCAAGTTCATGGAATGGTCTGATAAATGGGAATGAACAAACAGGTCTTGCCTATTGGCAGAATAGCGGACCGAGCACAACCATGACATGGGAAAGAGATTCCGCTCGTGCAGATGCATTGTGGTCTGCAGTACCTCTGGAAACATTTGTTGCAGACACATCCTTGCATGAAGAAGCTTATCGCAAAACAGGAACACATTCCGTATTGAGAACACATGCAAAGCAATCTACATCGGCTCTGTTTGGCGGGATGATTATTCCACGAGCAAGACAATCCATGACTTCAATTGTTCCAACACTTGCAAACAAAGACACATCATCACTTGCAATTGCTTTTGATTATGGATCTGTCGGTGGCGCAATGCTCATCGTGAAAGCAGACACCGCATTTCGTGAAGTGGAAGGATGGAGCAGAAGAGAAATTGGATTTCAAGCAAAGACTGATGCTGAATGTTCAGGAATATGGAAAGGTCCTGGTGAAGAAGATTTTGCGCTCTTCATGATCAATGGTTCTCGTTTCATCAATGTGGAAACCAATACAGAACTCATTGCAACTTCAAAAAAAATCACGGTGGCTTTGTCAGCTATTGACACATCATTCATCATCTATGCCGGTGATGCATGTACCATCACACATGATCTTCTTGCATTGGTACCATTTGCCGAAAGCGAAGGGTATGTGATTCAATCCGTAATAGGAAACATTTCCGGTTGGAATCAAAACAGCTTCACGATGAAAGGAAGAGGTTATGCACGAGTGAAATATGGCAAACCACTCTCAATCAAAGAAGGGCGAGCCATACCATTGTTGAATGTGCAATCCGGTGAAGATATCCTTATCCCTTTGCATGATATGCGGCAAGCAATCAGAGTCAGCATAATGGACATCACCGGAAAATTGGTGGAGTCCTTGGAATTTCAACAGGGAGAAATGATGGCGAAAATACCAGCGAATCGCCTATCAATAGGAACATACCTCATTATATTAAGCGATGGGATGAACTCCAAACTCAGTATGATTCACATATCGGGATAAGTTATCCACAATGGTGGAAAAATGGAGTCTGATATATTTTGATAATCAGGGTATTTGAGGCATGTCTATCGGAGGCATTTTTACTATTTTTGCCTATCCTAAAATTGGGTAAATCCCCTTAATCAAAACGATTAACAATTTTTTACATATCATTTCAGGAAACCCATGAAAAGGCTTCTCCTTTATTGTTTTTTGCTATGTATGACAACATTGTCATCCATTGCGCAGTTAACTTATCCAACTGCATTTAATCTGTCGTCCGGTCCTTACACATTCACAGAATGGGCTAGCACCAATGCAGCGTTGACATATCCAGCCAATATGATATTGCACAAATATAGTGGTGGCGATAATTCGGCAACTGTTCTTAACGGCAATTGGACTGGTGTATACTCTTTAACGAGTGGTGCAAGAATAAATGGTAGAGGAACTGATGGATTACAATTTGCTAATACCGGAACAACCAACCATGTAGGTGCTGCAGTTGTTGCAATAAACACAACCAACAGATCTGCTATTTCCGTCAATTTTACTGCTCAGTTGCTTGAGCACGGAAGTGCTACACAAGTTCCGAGAAGAGAATGGGCGATAAAAGTTCAGTATAGTTTGGGTGATCCAAATGTTTGGACTGATGTTACAGATGGTTCAGGCAACATTGTCCAATTTGTAACAACAGGTAAAGCACCATTGTCAGCTGCCGAAGTGATTGGCCCCGTAACTCTCCCAAGTGCTGTCAACAATCTTTCTTTGGTATATGTTCGCTTTTTGTATTATGATTTGAATACAGGAGCATTTGGAAGTAGACCATTTGTCCGTCTTGATGAAATTTCAATCACAAGTCAGGCTGCTAATATCGTTCCTGAAAAACTTGTAATCTCATCAGTCATACCAACAGTACCTTCATCAACAAGTACATTCAATGTAGTAGTGCAATCACAAAATAATTCCGGGCTCAGCGGAAATGTCAATCAAAACACTGACTTTTCGTTAAGTGTGCAGACAGGTAACGGAATATTGACAGGTACAGTTAATGGTAGTATACCTTCCGGACAAAGTTCGGTTACTGTAACAGGGGTTCGTTATAATACTGTTGAAAATGGTGTGCAAATAAAAGCGAATGTCACCGCAGGTATGGCATTAACTCAGGGCATCAGTGCTCCATTCAATGTTGTTCAAGGAGCAACCACAATCACCGCAACGGATTTGGTCAATAAATGCCATGTCAACAAACCACTCAGACCATTTACTATCAATGCAAATCGTCCTGATGCAACAATAGATGCAAGTTATCTTGGCACAGTAACGATTGCACAAGTCAGTGGCCCTGGAACCATTACAGGTACACTCAGCAGATCATTCACTAGTGGTCAGGCAACATTTGGTGATTTGAGATTTTCTCAGGTTGGAACATATGTGATCAGCATCACCGGCTCCGACTTACCTCCAATCACTCATACCGTGCAAGTATTTCCTGCAATGACAATGACTGAGATGTTTGTTCCTAGATTCATCAAATCCAATCCATCACCTTCAACGGCGCCCGGTAATCGCGTTCCGACATTTGCATTGGTGAAATTGGATAACCTCATGCCAAATACGCAGTATCGTTATATCACCGGTGCGGTGACTTCCACAGTACCATCTGCAACGATTGGTGGAGGAAACAATTATCACTATGATGCCACCACAGGTACTTATCTCTACAGTTCCAATAGAACGCTTGCTTCAACTGCGAGCCCCGCAACGAATTCAACATTCATTACAGGACCAAATGAGACATCACGCATGGTGTGGTTGAACATGGTTCCAACAAGTAATACAGCATTCAATGCAGGTGGATCATTGTTTTGGAGAGTGATTATGACAGATCACCCCATTACAGGATATCAAGCCGATACTTTGCATACAGTAAGTTCAACGGCAGCGATTGATCTTGGTTCAGGTTCCACGCAAGCAACAGGAATTTACGATTCACAAAGTGGTCTTGCGCAAAGAACATATGTCTTGCTCTATGATAATGAAGCAGGAACCGGTCGTCCGATTTCAACGGCACATGTGCAAGATGATGGAACATTGAGTGATACAGTCACATTTGCACAATTCTTCAAAAACTTGGATAATGTACCAACATCATGGGCAACGATCATCCCGAATAATTTACCGGGTGGAGTGAAGCGTATTGAGCATCGTGACATGCAGGGTAATCTTGTGAAATTCTGGTCTGATGCCGATGGCGTATGGGCCGGAGTGAATACAGTATTCCCAATTGGAGGAACAACCGGCATTGATTTCAGAACACCACAACTCACATTCATCACGCCTTCGGCAAATCTGGTTCATTGTCAAGGAAAGCCTATGAACATTACATGGTTTGCGCGTGGAATTGAGAAAGTACATTTGGAATATGCATCCGGTTATTCAACAGGAAGAACATACTATGAGATTCGATACAATGCAAATGCAACGCCGTCGCAGTTTACATGGGTACCGAATGACTTCAAAGATTCAACCACAAGAATGAGCCTCCGCATCACAGATGCAGAGCATCCAACCGCACAATCGGAAATCATTCCAATGACATTGTTTTTACCTCCTGTTGTTGAGATACATCCAAAGTCGCGTAATACCTGCGTTGGAGATACCTTCACATTGTTCGCAACTGCTTCCGGTACAGCGGTTAAATATCAGTGGTTCAAAGATTATAAGCCAATGACAGGTGCAAATTCACCTGTATTGTCATTTGTCGGAATTCAAGGAATTGAATCAGGATTATATCATTGCCAAATGACGGGTCTTGCACCATGTGATGCCGTATCGACAGATACAGCGGTCATTTATATCAATCGTCCGATTGAAGTGTTGAAACAACCTGAAAGTAAAGTTGTTACCAAAGGCTCCACCGTTTCATTCGAAGTTTCAGCAAATGCGAATTATGTGATTTCATATCAATGGAAAAAGAATGGCATTGATGTGCAGAACAGCATGCGCATCAGTGGGGCGCAATCACCCAATCTTGTGATTCGTGAAATTGAACTTTCTGATGTGGCATCTTATACATGTATTGCGAAAGGACCGGGGAATTGTGGTACTGTCATAACGGAAGCTGTCACACTCGATGTCTTGAGTGTTGGTATTGTTTCTTCACCTCAGGACATAACTGCTTGCGAAGGTTCCAATGCTCAATTTACCGTGAATGCACAATCAACTCCTGCCGGTTCAACATTGGCATATCAATGGTTCAAAGATGGAGTGAAAATCAATGGAGCCACATCAAATTCTCTTGATGTTCCTGCTGTAAAAAATTCCGATGCAGGAAAATATACCGTAGAAGTTTCAGCCACAGGAAATGTGATTGGAAGTGCGATGGCGGTATCAGCACCGGCCACTTTGACTGTTAAATCAAATCTTGCAATCACAACAGAGCCCGATGCGGAAAAGCGTGAATGTGCAGGTAAGTCAATGTCTGTAAGTGTAACGGCAACAGGAACAAATCTCCGTTATCAATGGTATTCGAATGGAACTGCTTTGACCGGTGAAACATCCGAGACGCTTTCACGCATTGCGGATACGGTAAAAGACATTTCTGAAAAAGAGTATGTATGTGTTATCACAAGTGATTGTGGAACAGATACAACACGCCTCGTAAAATTCATCACGCTTCCAATTGTTGAAGTCGCAATGAATTATCCAACGGAAGGAATCAATGTTGATTTCGGCAAAGATTTCACATTCACAGCGACTGCAACCGGCAGCAATCTGAAGTATAAGTGGTTTAAAGACGGAGTTGAAATCCCGAATGCCACACAAAACTCTTATACATTGGTTAATGCACGACGCAGAGATCAGAATACCAAATACAAAGTGGAAGTCACCGGAGATTGCGGAACAGTCACATCAAAAGAGATCAATGTAACAGTGATTGGTCCTGCAAGTATTGATGATGAAGCAACCGCATGGATGCTTAATAGCAAGCCAAATCCGAATAATGGTGACATGACCATTCAATTTGCGGTCACAAAACCAGGAATGACTTCACTCTATATTCGCGATGCAATTGGCCGTGAGATTGCTCGTTACAATGCAGGCATGATGGATGTCGGAAATTATGAGCATGCATTCTCATTGCAGAATGTATCATCCGGATTGTACTATGTGACAATGGAACAAGCCGGCCAAACAATCACTCGTTCGATGACAATCATCAAGTAATGTAATCAACAATATAATGCCCTGCTTTCATCAAGAGAGCGGGGCATTTTTTATGTCCATGGAATTATTTCCCCCTGAAATAGAAATCATCCGCAAGCGCGTCAAACGCATGACTCTCCGCATAAGAACGGAAGATGAGCGTATCATCTGCACGATACCATGGTATGTGTCAAAAGCAGAGACGATGGAGTTCATCAAGAAAAATACACCGTGGATTGAAAAGCAAAAACAAAAACTCAGACAATTGCGAACATTGCAAATTCATCGTGAGCCGGGCATGCTTTTGTATATGGGAGAATCCTATCGCGTGGTCTGTGTACCCAATGCAACGCCACTTGGCATTGTGAATCAAGAAGAACGCATCATCATCAGTTCCATCAATCCTGAAGACAAACAACAAAGAAAAGATTGGTATGCATTGCAAGCCAAAGAAATTCTTCCACCTTTAATAAATGCACAGGCAAAAGAATATGGTTTTGCTTTCAAAAAAATCAGCATCAAACATCAAACTTCTAAATGGGGAAGTTGCTCAATGGATGGATCACTCAACTTCAATGCGAAAATGATGCTCACTCCCGAATATGTGATTCATTATCTCATCATTCATGAACTAGCACATACCAGAGAATTTCATCATGGGGAAAAATTCTGGCAACTTGTAGAGTCATGCTGTCCTGATTATCTCGAAGCAGAAAAATATCTGCGAACAATCGGACGAATCCTTGAAATGTAAAATGAGTAATGAGAAATGGTGAATGGTAAATGGAATGTACAAATGGAGAAATTGAAGAACCGAAAAATGGAAGAATGAAATGGCAAATGTCTTAATGAAATGAAGAATGAGAAATGATTCGTTCATCATTTATGTACATTCTGTATTTTTCATATCATTCCTCAATTTTTCGGTTCTTCAATTTCTCCATTTGTACATTTCATTTACCATTTTCCATTCTTCATTTTCAATTTTAACTTCTTTTTCTACTCTTGTCTTCGGCGACCTCTCGTCTGAGAAGAAAAATTGAATTAATTCCTTTATTTCACAATGCAAAACACATGTGATTGTTTTCCAAGAAGTATAGTATAT
>JBJTFZ010000184.1:0-2089 GCA_046093685.1 bacterium | reverse complement strand
GTCCCACCACCACCACCTTCAGCAGCTCTACATTCGCCACCTCTAATGCCTGTTATTGAACCTCCGGATATCTTTTCATCGATACCAAGTGAACCTGTTCCATTGCCTCTTGTTCTGTAAATTTTTCCAGAATTAACGCCTGCAGGAGCTCCACCTGTATATCCGGAACCGGCATTGACTCCTGGGAAATTACTTAAAACAAAATCACAGAATGTACCTGCGCCACCTCCGCCTCCCGGTCCGCCATTTTGATTGACGGCATTGACAGAAATTGTACTGCCATTTCCATTGACATTACCTTGAACCATGAGTGTGAACGGAAGATATCCTTGATTTCCTTCGGTCTTTGGATCGCAGTCATCCGTACTTACTTCAATGATTTTATTTGCAGGAAGTATGATTGAATCAACAAGCATCGCGCCTCTACGAGAACGCTTACCCCATGTTCCGTCTCCGAATTTTCTCGGCGTGTTATCCGTAGAGCGATCTCCAAAATTGAATGGCTGTACGATATAAATAGTATCCACCGCTGACTGAATTCCATTCACCATAACACATATTGGAATGCGAAATTGATCTTGGAGTAATGTCCAATCCCATGAATTTGGATTTGGCCCACTTGCGCTCTTTGGTGGAACAAATGCCTGTACGCTTATGAGTCTACCATCCCAGCTGACAATCAATGGGGAAAACACAATCATATTGGAGTCTGCATCTCGGAGTGTTTTCACTCGAATGACATCGCCGGGATTGTTGAGATATACTCCATCTGATCCAAATGCCCCTTTACTTGCTGCCGGAGCCATGATTTCCAAGGCAGTATTCAATCCAGGTGTGCATAGATCAGGTATGATCGCAGCGATGGGGGCCTGTGCAAAAGAATAAGAAGCACAAAGTACATAAGCCAATATCACCATAATAGAATGTATGCCGAAACGCATGATATACCTTCGAAATTTGGAATCAGGTGAAAAATACGCAGGAGATTATACAGCGACAAGTAAGAATCGATATTCACTCTTGATTTTTTGCATTAATGCCCAATTGATCAATGCGATATCGCAATTTTGCTCTTGAAACCCCAAGAATTTTGGCCGCCCTGATTTGATTCCCATTTGTTATTGACAAAGTTTGAAGGATGAGATCCTTCACCACATTGTTCATCAAGACACCATCTTGATGTATCTGCAGGGCATGTTGCCCTTCTAGTAAATCTTTGTGTTTGTTTGAGTTTGAGGAATTACGCAAAAAGGATAGAGATTCTTTTGATATGGTCTCTTCTGTTTCCAACAGAATAATGCGTTCAATCACATTTCGTAATTCTCTGATATTTCCTTTCCATGGATGATGCTGAAGAATATCAGCGGCATCGGGAGAAAATCCGGAAACGGTTTTTCCAAACTTCTTATTGAATTCTGTGACAAATACACTGGCAAGTGGCAATATGTCCTCTTGTCTTTCTCGTAATGGAGGTAAATTGATTGTAGCCACATTTAGACGATAGAACAGATCCTCTCTAAACTTTCCTTCCTCAACCAATTGCTCTAGATCTCTATTGGTTGCGGCAATCACACGAACATCCACTTCGACTTCTTTGGTACCACCCAAACGATAAAAAGTTCGTTCCTGTAATACTCTTAATAATTTTACCTGCATCTCCAGACTGAGTTCGCCAATCTCATCAAGAAGAATCGTTCCTTTGTCTGCCTGTTCGAATCTACCCGGTTTCACTTTCTCTGTAGCACCGGTAAATGCACCTTTTTCATAACCAAAGAATTCATTTTCCGCAAGTTCGCGTGGGATTGCTCCGCAATTGATTGTTATGAAGGGTTGTCTTGATCTTCCGCTTGATGTATGAATGAAGCGTGCCATCAATTCCTTGCCTGTACCTGATTCACCCAAAATGAGCGCTGTGGTATCTTCGGCTTTGGAGACGATTTGAGCAATTTGAACAGCTTTTCTTATGGCAGGCGAAGTTCCCAATATCTCTGTGGAATCATCCATGAAGAGATTCGCTTCGAGTTCCTTGACTTTTTTACGCAAAGCACTGTTGATCAGGGCGCGGTCAACAGTTACCTCTAATTGATCT
>JBJTFZ010000183.1:0-7302 GCA_046093685.1 bacterium | reverse complement strand
ATCCCCGCAGGAGCTCATTGAGCAACTTCCATTTCCTCTCGACTCATCAATTGCACAACTATTGATAACATGCTCAACGATTTCCCATACCGCCACTAATATTCATGGAAGGTATAGAGCCAGAGTTTCAGCATCCAATCCGATCGTCAAAGGTTTTGCACAGAATGTTTTCGAAGGATCACATGAATCCTTCATGCAACGATTGTTCATTGGTAATACATCAACGAGATTTTCAATTTCATTTGGCAAACATTCCGGAGAAAGGTTTGAGCATGGGATGATTCATGCATCACTCATGCATAAGCATAAGGACTTTTCCTTTATCGTGGGAGATCATTCTTTGGAATGTGGTCTTGGTACATTATTAGCATCCGGTATTTCATTTCCCGACATGGCAAGACCTGCGCTTCGAGCAGACTATTGGTCAACTGCCGTAAAACCAACAACATCTCTGATTGAACATCCGAATTTCCGTGGAATATCAGTGATGTATCAACCAAATAATTCAATGATTCCTCTAAGGGCGGGGCTTAGCATTTCTTATCGCAAGAGATTCGCATATAGAAATACCAATGGAGAAGTCACAGGCTTCCCAACCATCACTTATGCCCGAACGGAAAGTGAGCTCGAAAACAGAGATGGAGTGAAAGAACAGAAAATTGCATTCTTTACAAATCTGCAACAAGGCATGCATACAGGTTCAATTGCAGGTTTGTATCAATATTATGACTCGGAAATTTCACCGCAAAGCAATGCAATCAAGGAGCGAGAGCAATTTCTCATTTCAATGGATTATCGATATGGCACGAATGCATATTCACTTTCAGCAAATGCCCTGTGTGATAAACGAGGGCGTCTCGGTGGAATGCTTATGTTTCATCATGAATACAAATATCATCATCAAGGAGTGATATTCAGATATTTTGATTCACGACTATATTCTCCTCTTGGAATGTCTCCCGGCAGATACGGAAACCCCAACAATGACATTGGAATACAATTTCTTGTAAATGGAAAAGCAAACTCTTTTCATTATGCACTTTCAAGCGAAATCTATTCCACGGTAAATATTCCTGCAAACGGTTTCAATCACAAACAAGGTATTCGGTCAATTTTCCAGATATCTCGAACAACAAAACAGCAAATGACTTTGCTGCGCATCATCCATGAACTCAAATCTCAAACAAATATCAATCAAGCATCCGAATCGGATTGGAGATGCAGAGCAGAGCATCAATTCATTGGATCAATTCTCCGCATGGCTTTTAGGGCAGAAACCCATATCGTGAATCAAGGGAACAATTCACGAATAGGATATGGCTTTTCCACGGAAATGAAGTCCATGAAAGAAAAAGTCAGTCCGTGGTTTTGGTCATTTCGAATGGCTTGGGGTTCAACGGATGAATTCGACACAGCAATTTATCTTCCTGAATCAGGACTTCCCGGTCAATTGCTTATTGACCCTTTATATGGCATCACAACAATGCTGAGTTTACAATTGCGCTACTCAATGAAGAACTCTTCCATTTCAGTATTGATTCGTCAAAAGCATAAACCACGAGAACTAAGCATGGGTAGCGGTTGGATGGAGATGAAAGGAAATCTTGAAACGGAATGTCATGTGCAAACAGACATCAATTTCTAGTAGTGAGTAATTGTGCCAATTTCGGTTCCACATGCCATCGATCTCTGGCAGATTGCCATCGTAGCAGAGCTTCTTCCTTGTGCTTATGTGGCATGGCATTCACACGCTTTGCGCGAATCATCACATTTTTGGCAGTATGTTCCAAAGGGGTGAACTCTATCAGATCGGTTGAATATCCCTCGGAAATAAGGATATCCCTACGCATTGAATCCGTGAGCATGTCACCCAAGCGTTCTTTCATGATTCCATCTCGAATCAAAAATGACTCTTCATGCGGAATTGAATCCGGACTCATTTGTTGTTGCACAAAGTGATGACAACATGGAGCGGCAAGAATCAATGATGCCGAACATCGTAGTGCAAGAGCCAATGCATCATCGGTGGCGGTATCACATGCATGTAATGCAATAATCACGGAATCTCTTTTTTCATCGCCGTGGTCATTCCAATCCGCTATGGAACTCTCAATGAAATCAGCATACTTCTCTAATCCAATTTCAATGGCAGTCATTCTGCATGAATCGATCAATTCTTTCCTTTGATCTATTCCAATCAATGTGACATCCTGATTCTTCACAGATCGAAGATACCAAAGCAGAGCAAAACTCACATAGGATTGACCACATCCACAATCGATGATGCGAATGGGATTTGAGAAGTCTACTGCATAGCTCGAATACATCCGAACAAAATGGTTGATTTGAACATTTTTGTCACGCATGGCCGGAATGATTGCATGATTTGAATCCAGGATGCCAATTGCGTGCAACAAATTCAATGAATTTGAAGGTGTGATGAGCATACGTTCACCATGCTCCGTGGGCCAATGCAATTTGGAAGCTTTTGCAAATCGATGCAAAAGTGTTTGTCCGCGACTTGTCATCGGCGAGATTTTCAGATACAAGTCCTTGGCCGGCGTTTGCACATGCCATTGTTTAAACGGCAATGATGATATTTTATCCAGCAGCAGCAGCACATCTTCCCCATTCCCGATCGGTATTGAATGCGTAAAAGAACGATGTTTTGTAATGATGTCTATGATCACAGCATCATATTCAGCTGATGCATGGTGCACCACGATTTTTTTGCAGTCTTGATATTCCTGATCTTTGCCCGGAACCGTAATTGCTGAATCACCATACGGATTTGAAATCGTTATGATGAAACGCGCATCATGTTCATTCGCCGAAAGAACATTGGAAAGATATTGTCGCATGTCTTTATTCATGTTCAAAATTACGAAACCTTCAATTGATAGATGTGCTATGGCTTCATTCATTTTCTGTATCTTGTTGCATGTTCACATCTGAAGAAACAATATGATCAAACCAATCAGATTTCCTGAGCTATGCATCCAATTCATGGATTTTCTCTCCGAATATGGTCTGACCCTTCTATTGCAGATATTCAAGTTCGCCGGATTGCCCACCGTGATTGCGTCCTATCTTGTCACAATGCCTGCAACACCATTCAATGAAGAGATAATCATCACAAGAGCAGTCATCTGATTTCAGGGACATGCGGCATTGATGATCGCCATCGTCATTTTCACATTCATGGCTATAGTCCTTGCATGTAATACCTCAGCGATCTACACATTGCATTGTCTGGAACATGGTGAACAGCCATCCAATACATGGATGAATCATACCCTTTTGAAATCCTTTCATAGAGCAAGCGCTCTTTTTCTTTTGATGACTTTTTCAGCAATTGCAGGATTAATGTTGTGCATTTTGCCGGGTATCTATGTTCTTTCTGCAGGAAGCATCATGCCGGCAATCCTTCACAAAGAAGAAGTGACTGTTTTTCGGGCATTGCAAGGGGGCATTCAATCGATGAGAGGACATATCTTGAAGCCAATTGCATTCGCTTTGCTTGTTTTTTTTGGGGCATCCATAGTCATTACGGGATTGGACATGTTTTTGGGGATGGCCTGTTCAATGCTGTCTATTGAATGCAACCGCATCATATCCATGATTGGTCATTGCCTTCAGATCTCGGCATTGGCAATAATTCCTTCTTTCGGAGCCATGCTTTTCTGGCAAGTCAGGCTCAATCAGACCACTCACGCGTCGAATGCCCCAAATAACTAAGGATTTCGTATTTTTGCCATCACTGATCATCCTTCATATCGGATTATATCAATGAAGCAATTCAAGGCAATGATAACCATCACTTTGCGTAAAAGCATTTTGGATGTTCAAGGCAAAACCGTTGAGCATGCACTCCATTCAACAAATTTCACCAGTATAGACCATGTTCGCATTGGAAAATATGTGGAATTGATGGTGCAGGCCGAAGATGCAAGCAAGGCGATGTCCATCGTTGATGAAGCATGCAAGAGCATCATTGCAAACCCCATCATGGAAGATCATCACATTGAATTGCAAGAGACTGCAATCGGAGAGCCCGCATGAAATTCGGCATAGTCGTATTTCCCGGTTCTAATTGCGATCATGATGCATGGTATGCCACTTCACATAATGTCGGTGCTCAGGCACAGATGTTATGGCATAAGGACACATCGGTTCCAACAGACATTGACTGCGTGATTCTTCCGGGAGGATTCTCATATGGTGATTATCTCCGATGTGGTGCGATTGCGCGTGTTTCACCAATCATGTCTGCAGTTCGCAAACATGCAGAACAAGGAAAATTCGTTCTCGGTATCTGCAATGGATTTCAAATCTTGACTGAGTCGGGTTTATTGCCCGGAGTCTTGCTGAGAAATTCATCACTCTCATTCATTTGTAAAGACATTTATTTACGCACAGAGCAGATTCTTTCGCCCTTTACTTCATCGCTGGAGCAGGGACAGATTCTTCGTGTGCCGATTGCTCATGGCGAAGGAAATTACTTTGCTGATGAACAAACCATACATGTTCTGGAGCAGGAACAAAGAATTGCTTTTCGATATTGCGATGTTAATGGCAATGCGAGCACAGAGGCAAATCCAAATGGCTCCATCAACAATATTGCGGGCATATTGAATGAAAAAGGCAATGTGCTTGGCATGATGCCACATCCCGAACGCTGTTGCGACCCCCTATTGGGCAATAGCGATGGACTTGGCGTGTTTACTTCACTCATGCAAACCGTTGGTTTGTATTGATACCTAATTTTATTTCAAGAGGTTATCATGGGTTTCCTTCCCGGTGGTTCTGAGTGGCTTATCATTCTACTTGTCGTCATCATTCTCTTTGGTGCCAAAAAAATTCCTGAATTGATGAAAGGACTTGGCAGTGGCATCCGTGAATTCAAAAACGCAGCTAATTCCACTGATGACAAAGATGCCAAGAATGATGCCCCAAAAGGCGAATAAGAATCAGTTCTTCATTTTGGATTGATCTGCTATGTTTGATATCGGCGGTGCTGAATTCATTCTCATCGGCCTTGCAATTCTCTTGTTGTTTGGTCCGAAAAAAAGTCCTGAGATCATGCAATCAATAGGGAAAGGCATACGATATTTTCGTCAGGCACAAGAAGATTTAAAAACACAAATCAGGGATATTTCCGCTGAAGTCGAAAAGCAAACCAATCTGACTGCAACCATTCAACAAACCGCGAATGGTCCAAAAGAGATACACACGGAAATCACCGCAGATGTCACGGAGACCATCACAATACAACCGGCAGATGGTTCTATCCCATTGTTCAGTCGAGAAGACGAAGAGGGCATGAAAAACGAATCATCAAATCAGGGATGAAAAGTTTTCTGATCCATACCTTCATGATTGTCTCTTGCGCATATTTTCTCCATGCACAAGACTCGACGGCTATATCCTCTCCGATTCCCCAAAAATCTCCGACCTTGGCGATTGCATACACCGCTTTGCTTCCCGGCCTTGGTCAAGTCTATGTTGAATCCTATTGGAAAGCACCAATTGCAACAGGTGCAGCTTTGTTTTTCGCCTATCAAATCAAATCTTATCACAATTTGTTTACGGAAAAGACGGCGCTCTATGATGGATTGATCGCTCAGGGAATCGGTGCAAATGATTCACGAGTAAGGCAGGCTCTTCGAGAAAAAGAATTTTACAATAATGCCCGTGATTTACAGGCTTTGTGGCTACTGGGGGTATATGGTTTGGCAGCGGTTGATGCCTATGTTGGAGCTCACATGCTTGAATTTGATGTTAGCGACAATCTCTCCTTTTCCATTCTTCCTGATCCATTGAATGGAATGGGAAGAGTGCACGCATCATATCATTTCTGAATAATCTTGGCATCTTTTGGAAGGATGAACATTGGTGGACTTTGAGAATAATATCCGCTTCCGAGAGAAAATTCCTTCTTTTGCTTTTTCCCGCTTTTCAATTGAATCAACAATGAAGCACCTGAAGTTGCTTTTACAATCGAAGCACCTTTTGGCAGGGATAATCTATATGATTGTGCTGATTGGGAATTTACACCAATGATCACATCGCATGACTGCTGATCATTTGGCATCATCACTAAGCTTCTTCCATCTTTGGGGACAATGATACCACTCTGCAATGATGGTATTGCAGTAAATTCACCGGCACCATTTCCGAACATCACGCAACCGATGCTATTGTCATAGCGAAACATTTCAGGATCCGGACCATTGAAATTTCCTATCGTCATGATATCCATGGCTCCATCGGCATTGAAATCTTCGCAGAGAATTCCGAAGACAGGTGAAAACTGTGCTTCAATCGGCAATGCATGTTTCACAAAATGTTGACCACCCTTGTTTTCAAGCCACATGGTTTCATAATCATATGCCTTTAGCACAGTTGCATCAACAATGTCTCCTCCGAAAATATCATCAAATGTGGCTGCACCATATTGATGGTATGTTTGAAATCTTCGAGTAAGCGTTGGAATTTGCGCATAGATAGGGCCACGCATTCTCACGGGATACTTTTTGCCAAAATTGTAATATGTCATGATCAAATCAACACTGCCATTTTCGTCAAAGTCTTTTGCATACAATTCTATCGGTTCCTGTACCGAAGGTTTATACCGCGTGTTTTTTCCAAGATTCCCAAGCACATAATCCATGTCACCATCATTATCAAGATCCGCCGATGCTATGCTTTGATATTGTCCGGAAAAATTTGCCAATTCATTTTTTGCAATTTCAGATTCCGTAAGCATTCCCTTTGCATTCACGAATAATCGAGGAGCCATCCATTCACCGACCACCCATAAATCAAGATCATCGTCATTGTCAATATCGGACCACAAAGCGCTCGTTACCATTCCAACTCTTTCCAGTCCCGGTGCTATTTCTTTTGTGACATCGGAGAATGATGTCACATCATTTCTCAGAATCATCGACTGTGGTATCACCGGATATTGTCCCGGAACATTTCTTCCACCTATGAACAAATCGACATCACCGTCTTTGTCGAAATCAGCGCCAACCACACATGATGAGGCAACAGTATCCGCAGGTGGAGAAAAGGAATGATTTGCTTTAGTGAAATTTCCCGAACCATCATTCACATATAATCTGTCATGAAATAAATCCTTGTCTTCCTGAACCAGTTCATTCCCACCGGATGAAACATAGCAATCCAAATCTCCATCACCGTCAGAGTCAAACAATATGATTCCTTGATCTTCACATCGCGCATCAAGTTCAAATGCAGTGATTGGTTTTTCCGTGAATGCTCCCGATGCATTTC
>JBJTFZ010000182.1:0-8989 GCA_046093685.1 bacterium | reverse complement strand
TTTCAAGGTTGTGCATTTCTACAGAATATTCCGACCATGAAACAAGTGCAATTTCGTATTGGATCCTTGTCCGGGGTGTCGATAGGTGGGGTGAATGTTAGTGGAAAATCAAAAGTCACGGATTTTTCGGTAAGCGAGACAATCGCATTGGCAAACAGAGTGGCAAGCAAAACCCTTCCTCTTTCTTTGACAGTGAATCTTGAAGCCCGAAATCCGAATGAATCTGTGCAGAGTAATGGTGTATCAATGAATGGATTAGCGACGCTTCAATCTTTGGAATGGAGACTTCTCATCGATGGTGTAACTACAATCTCCGGGATTGTGCAAGGTCCAATAACATTACCCGCCGGTGGTGAAACAGTCATGATACCCATCACCACAGAATTCAATCTTTTCTCTGTATTTGAAGAACGGGGATATGCGGGAATGGCGAAATTGGCTTTTGCTTTGGCCAATCCGGGTTCATCCAATGTAAAGGTCACAGTGGATGCTAAACCTGTGATTGAAACATTCTTGGGGAATATGAACTATCCCGGTAGAATCACCATCATTGAAAAGGAATTCAACTAAGGAACATAGGAGATTCATTCGTATTTTACGGAAATTCTCATTCCGTGAAATGCATATGATTCGTTTGCTCCACCTGTTGTTTTGTACATTCCTTATTCCCATCACCCTTTTTGCCCAAGGTGATTTGTATATCAGTGAGTTCAATGATTCCACATTGTTTCATTTTGTGGGTAAGGCAAAACTCTTCAATAAGCGCATTCGGCTTACCGAGGCAACATATAATCAAGGCGGAGGAATTTGGCTAAAAGAGAAAAGGAATGTCGCTCGTGATTTTTCCATTCAAATTGGATTTCAAATTACTCAGCCAGGAAATTCAGGTGCGGATGGAATTGCATTTGTTATTCAAAATCAAAAGAGTGATGCAATTGGTATCTATGGAGGTGGCATCGGATATGCCGGGATACCGAATAGCCTTGCGATAGAATTTGACACATATCCCAATTCAGAATATCGTGATCCGAATGATAATCACATTGGCATTCAAACTCGAGGAAAAAATGGCAATAGCGCTGATCATACCATAACATTGGGGACATCCAGAAATATTCCGATTCTCGAAGACGGATCTGTTCATGTAATGCGCATTGATTATGCGAGCAATATCATGAAAGTGTATTTGGATGATTTTACTGCACCAAAAATCACCGCCTATGTAAAACTGGATTCACTTCTAGATCTAGACAATGGCAAAGCATGGCTTGGATTTACAGCTTCCACCGGTGGATCATTTGCCAATCATGACATCGTTTCTTTCGGACACAAAAGCAGTGTGAGTATTACAGTTGAAGGGTTGAGTCCTGCAGGAACTCTGTGCCCAAATCAAACAGCTACCCTCTCCGGCTTTGCTTCAGATGCGCTAAATGTCACCTCATGGACTTGGAATTTACCCGGTGAAACCAAAACCGGTCAAACAATTCAATTCTCCAGACCAATACCCGGTACATATCCTGTACAATTGATTATCCGTCGATCACCGGGCATGCTCACTGATACACTCAACACAACGGTGAAAGTTGAAAATCCTCTCATTGTGATTGCTAGAGACTCCACGATTTGCTCTCAAAGCACAGTGCGAATTCCCGTTACGGTACAGGGATCTCAAGGAGCACTGACATATCGTTGGTCTTCTCTTGATGGTAATCACATTGATGGTAGCAGTGATGCATCAACATTGCTTACTAAACCATTAAATGCCGGAACATATCGATTCGCGGTAATGGTAAAAGATGCAATGGGTTGCGAAAGAGGTGACACCATGACATTGACTGTTCGTGCAGCTCCAATTATTCAACCGCAATCAACGATTCTATCTTGTGGAGATGAGATCGTTCAGATAACTCCAATAATCACAAATACTGTAAGTACTCTAACATATCGATGGTCACCGATTGACGGGGTTATAGGATCGGTGCTTTCCTCTTCCTTGACAGTGCAAAGATCGGAACCCGGAATTCATCAATATACATTGAGTGTGACTGATGCAATTGGTTGTACATCAATGTATACATATTCCATACAAGTATTCAATGCTCCTATTCTCAATGCAGGAAATGATGCACGGATTCTATGCATTGGAGATTCGATTGAAATTGGTAAAAATGCAAGTTCCAAAGGAGGAACTCCACCGTATCAATATCAATGGAAAAGAATAACATCGGGAAATGCAAACATCGTGAATGCAACACAACTGAATACATTCATTTATCCAACAATGTCAGGCAAATATGAATTGAGTGTAACCGATGCAAATGGTTGTTCGGATAAGGATACGATTTTCGTTGATGTGCGATTGATACCCGATGCAAATGCAGGTCCAGACATAACCGAATGCGTATGTGACCAAAAAGGGGGACAAATCGGAATTCCCGCACGATGCGGGGTAATACCATTTACATATCGATGGTCTGCACTCGGCAATGCTCCACTCTCCGCCCTTAGCGCTTTGGATACAGTTCCCGTGACGATCAAAGTTTTGGAAAGTCCAAGCTTGAAAAAACAATATGGATACATACTCACGGTGACTGATGGACAAAATGTCTCACGAAGCGATACGGTATTCTACACACTAAATCCATGTCCAAAAGTGGATGCAGGAAGATCACAATTCATTTGTAGTCCAATCGCACCATTTCGTATGACCCCAACGGTGATTGCCGATCCCACTGATACATTGAGATATGAATGGTCTCCGGCAACATTTTTGGATGATCCCAATGATCCACGAGCCTTGTTGACATTTCCGGACAGTACATTCTCAATTACCTATACATTGACAGCATATACTTCTTCCGGCTGCATGGGTATGGATACAGTGACATTTGAAACAGAACGATCAATGTCTCTGGCAATAACAAGAACCGATGTAAAACCATATTGCATTTGCCGTGGTGATAGCGTCACTTTCAATGTACAAGTTGCAGGTGGTACTCCGCCATATTCGTATGAATGGATTCCACTTGGTTTGCAAACATCAAACCCCAATTGCACCGTTTCGCCTTTGATCAATACATTGTATACGGTTAATGTGAAGGATGCAAAAGGTTGTTTTTCAACGGATACAATTTCCGTATGTGTCGAACCCGTTCCAAATCCACGTCCGGGATCTGATACAACAATTTGCTTTGGTGATATAACACCACCGAAAGGTGAAGAAGCAACTTGCGGAAAACCACCATTCACATATCTATGGAGCCCAAGCAAAGGAGTTGATGATCCGACGAAATTCAATCCTAGATTTTCTCCTGATACAACCACTGTGTATTCACTGACCGTGACGGATGATGGTGGTAAATCAACCACCGCCTTCATGGTTATTACTGTTCGACCTCAGCTAACACTTCAAATGAATGTGGACTCGCTCATGTGCAAAGGCGGTTCAATCACAGCGGATATTCGGGCATCGGGGGGAACGCCACCATACAATATTCAATGGACAATAAATGATTCTCCAATACAGAATTCAGATACATCATTCAAGATTGCCGGATTTGATTCCGACTTCACACTTGGTTGCACAATAACGGATTCAGCCGGTTGTAGCAAATCAATACGAAAAACCATTTTAGTGAATGGTCCGGATTTATCATTCCCTGACCGTGTATTTGCTTGCCCATGCGATTCTGTAATCATCGGCGGTGAAGCAAATGGAGGTAAACCTTCCTATGTATATGAATGGCGCGATCTTGACGGACTCAAGCCTCTGGAATTAAGGGACAGCACTCTGCCAACAACAATGTGCATACCCACAAGGAGCAGGGAATATGTACTCACTGCGATTGATGCGAATGGGTGCGCAGTCACAAAAGGCGTAACAGTTGAATATGACAATGCGGTCACCCCAATACAACTTTTCATTCCAACAGTGAAAGCCCATCCACTTGAGAAAAAGGCCGTCATTCCAATTATCATCAATCGATATCCTGATTCACTTGCATGTCCTCCACGGTCCATCACAATGCAGATTCAGTATGATCCATGGGTCTTTGATCCCGCTCCTTCCATCAGCCAAGGAAAGATTGTCAAGAACAGTGTTGATGGTCGTGTACGAACATTGAACATAGTAATCGACAATGCACCGACACTGAAATCGGGAGACACATTGCTGAAACTTACGGGAGCTGCCATCATGGGAGATCCGGGAAAAACAGTCATTACTATTGATTCACTAACATGGTCATGCTCGCGCCTATTTTCAACTTCTTCAAGTGGGTCATTTGAATTGGATTCATTGTGCGTTTTGTCTGATGCTTCCATACGAATGTTCGACTTCTCCGGAATGCCATTCTTGCAATCCATACAACCCGTACCGGCTCAAGACAAGTTTACGGCGAATGCGATTCGTTTTCATGGAGAAGAGATTGTCCTCACATTATATGATGCCAAAGGCTCGGCCATCGAGACGAAAGTTTGGAAGGAACATATGCAGAACATATCAATGCCTGAACATGAATCATTCATGTTTGATGGTGATTGGCCTGCAGGCGTCTATAGACTCATCTTGCAATCTCGATTTGGACGAGATTCTCAACAATGCATCATCATACGATAGGAATTCACCATGAATAGGTTATGTATATTCCTTGCATTGATGATGATGTTGAATGCTCAAACTCAAGCACAATTTGATCGCTCACCATTTTCATTCGGATTACTTGGTGGAATGCAAAGAACACAGTTCACAGGTAATTTTCAGACATTACCCGGGCTCGACAATTGTTGTACGGGTTTTGATGGTATTTCCACAATGTTCGATCCATTCTACGGGGTATCGCTCAGATATGCATTCAATGGCATGTTGGGTTTGGACATCACCATCGATTATGCTCGCTCACGCGGAGAATTCTCTGCCGTGAACACGATAGGAAATGCATTATCATTCAATGGAACGGGATTTGACATCGTAGAAGCACAATCACGATTCAGTATGTCATTTGCGATTCCATCCATTGGCTTCACGCCATCTCTACTGTGGAGGCCCTTCGAAGGAAGATTTGGAATACGATCAGGATTTGCCATTCGAATGCAATCAGAAGCGGAAGGTTCAACAAAAGAAGAATTGATATCACCAAAAGGTGTCATCTTTTCTGATTCGAAAAGTATATTCAGAAATGAAAAAACGCGCACCTTTACTCCGACGAACATCGTATATGGACCCTCCATCGGCATCTTCTATGATGTTCGTTTAAGTGAATCTTTCACAATCTCTCCGGAAGTCTCTTATCTTCATGTGCTCAATCAACCAATTGAATATCAAAATACTAAAGAGACCCTTTCGGCAAGTGCTTTGAGGGCAAGCGTCATGCTTTCCTATACTTCTGTCAGCCCGGCCCGCTTGCTTGAAATTCCAATCACGCCACTGCCTGCGATTGAAGTTGAAACAGTCAAACCCTATGTTCCACGAAAGCTGAATGCAAAGCTTGCCGCATTCAGCGTGAATGAAAAATCAAAAGAGGAGAATATCATCAATATCATCATTGAAGAATATTCATCTTTAACAATGACTCCGCTATTGAATTTCATTTTCTTTGAAGAAGGTGAAGATCAGATTCCATCGCGATATGCTCGACTTGATGCAAGTGACACTCCTTTATTTGACATTGATTTCATCCATACACCGAATCATGTTGAAACCTATCTGCATATTTTGAATATTGTTGGTAAAAGAATGAAGGAAAAACCTTCTTCAATCATCACACTCACAGGGTGCAATGCGGATATTCAAAAAGAAAAAGGGGATAAGGGATTGTCAATGAGGAGAGCTGAATCGGTCAAGGCATATTTGCAAAATGTATGGAATATCACAAATGACAGAATCATTCTTAAAAACCGTAATCTTCCGGAAAAACATGCCAATACGCAAACAATCATGGGAGCACAAGAAAACAGAAGAGTTGAAATCACATCCAATGAGCCGTATATCATTTCACCAATCATCACACTTGATACCATTAGGACGATGAATCCACCAATAGTACGATTCAGACCATATGTAGAAGCCGACACGATTTCAACATGGCAGTTGACTGCAGGTCAGCAAAACAAAGAATTGAGAAGATTCACCGGAGAAGAAAAAGTACCTGCATTTATTGACTGGCATATAGGCGAAGAAATGAGCGAAGGTTTGGCCAATGACTCTTCCATTGTCTATTCATTCAAAGCACATACTCCAATGAAAGATTCTGCAGAGATGGAAGGAAAGATCTCCATTGAACAAGTCACATTGCACAAAAAGAAAATCAATCGAGTTCAAGATCGAGAAGTCAATACATTTTCACTTGTTTTGTTTGATGTTCGATCAAGTGAAATCACGGATGCAAATGCACAAATCATTGAATTCATAAAAGGATTTGTCAAACCCAACTCAACCATATCTGTCACTGGCTTCACCGATCGCCTGGGTGATGCGGAAGCCAATCAGCGATTGGCGCAAGATAGAGCTGATGCAACAGCAAAAGCATTGCAAGTAAAAAACAGAGCCACTGTGCTTGGAAAAGGAAACAGTGTATTGTATGATGATCGATATCCTGAAAGTAGGCTCTATACAAGAACTGTTGATGTGATTGTTGACACGAGAATCGACAATTGATTCAACCATTCCAGAATTGTCTGTCCAAACTTCGATATTGCACAGCTTCGCTCACATGTTCTATCTGAATATGCTCAGCATCTGCCAAATCTGCAATGGTTCTCGACACTTTCAATATTCTATCATATGCTCTGGCTGATAATCCCAATGAATTCATAGCCTTATTGAGTAATTCGGAAGAGGCTTCATTCAATGTGCACCATGTTCGAATATCTGCGCTGAGCATATCTGCATTTTTGAAGACATCCTTTCTTTCTGAAAATCTCGCCCTTTGCTTTTCTCTGGCTTGGAGCACTCGTTCTCTCACCATTTGCGAGGACTCACCTCTTCTAGCCTCAGACAAATCTCGATATCGAACTGCCGGAACATCAACATGTATGTCTATTCGGTCAAGGAGCGGACCGGATATTCTCCCCATATATCGTTGAATCTGTTGCGTGCTGCATGTGCATTGCTGATGAGGATTGCCGAAATGTCCGCAAAGGCATGGATTCATTGAGCACAATAGCATGAAATTCGCAGGATATTCTACGCTCATCTTTGTTCGTGAAATGGAAATTGATCTATCTTCCAGCGGTTGTCTCAACACTTCAAGAACATTTCGAGCAAATTCCGGTAACTCATCCAAAAACAATACGCCATGATGCGCCAAACTGATTTCTCCGGCTCTGACAATTCCCATTCCACCTCCAACCAAAGCCGCGTCTGAAATTGTATGATGTGGACTTCTGAATGGTCTCATCGTGACAAGAGGAATTCCTTTTGGTAATTGTCCCGCTACAGAATGAATCTTTGTTGTTTCCAATGCCTCCTCCATAGTCATAGGAGGCAAAATTCCGGGTAATCGTTTTGCAATCATGGTTTTTCCACTTCCGGGAGGACCAATCATGATAAGATTGTGCCCACCGGCTGCTGATACCTCCATTGCCCTTTTCACTTGTTCCTGTCCTTTGATATCCGAAAGATCTATTCCATGTTCTTGATATTGTTGAAACAATCCATCGATATTAGACTGATGAGGTTCAATGGTGATTTCACCTCTTAATACTTCAATGGCCTCTTGCAGTGATTGCAATGGAATGATTTCAATTCCTTGTACAAGCCCGGCCTCTTCGGCATTTTCTTTTGGTAGATATAACCGTTTGATATTTTCATCTTTGGCCATCAAAGCAATGGATAAAGCACCATGAATGGGACGAAGCTCTCCATCCAATGCAAGTTCTCCGATGAACAAAGAATCTGTGAGCGCGTCAACCTCCAGATTTCCCATTGCGGTGATAATCCCAAGAGCAATCGGTAAATCAAAACCACTACCTTCTTTGCGTATGTCTGCCGGAGCAAGATTGACGGTTATTCGCTTCAATGGAAATGGAAGATGTGAATTCTTTATTGCAGCAGAAACTCTTTCTTTGGATTCACGCACGGCGGAGTCCGGAAGGCCAACCATTAAAAACATGGGAACCGCATTTTCAAGATGCGTTTCAATATGAACGGGAAATGCCCCAATCCCAAAAACAGATGCAGAAAAAAGTGAAGCGTACATGAAAACCCCTGATGAATCTTGCGCAACATAGAGAATGCTAAGAGAAAAAAAAACTCCGATGAAAAGCATCGGAGTGTTGAGTTTACAATTGTTTTGAGAACTTATTTGGCTTTATGTCTAGCTTCTGTGGCAAAGGTGATGCAATACTGTCTGATGAAGGCAAGGGATTATCAGGAGGATTTTGTTTGTATTTCTTGACTGATATCGCACTCACTCCGGTGTGAAGTCTAATAGTGATTTTCTTTTGAGACTTATCATAATTTGGACTTTCATAGCTTAGATCATCTTTCTGTATGAATCCCGGAAAATCATGTTTTGTCAATGCAGACTCATGTTGAATTCTGCAACCAACTCCTTCAGGAATTTCAAGTGCATATTTTGCCGCAGCCCCTTCTATGTCAACATGCGATGAATCAAGCAAAGAGCCAAGTTTCATCTGAAAATCACTTACACCAACACTCACAACTACGGATGCCATCTTCAAATTTGACAAATCAGCTTTATATGAAGATACGCCCCCATTAAAACTCAGATACCAGACAGCTTTTTTGCTAAGATAAAAGGTCGCTTTGTGTAAGCGTGGGCTCTCGAATAAATCGGTGTTTGCATTGATGTCAACATTTATGTGATGGTTTCCGTCGGTGACTTTCTTTTCAATGTGAATGGACGGATTCAATGAAAAATCAAGCTCTTCATCATTACTTACTTCCGCTTCACTTTTCGTCTTAATCAATGAACTATCATCTGATCCAAGAAGCACAATATTTGTTATGCCTGCTCCAATGGAGAGA
>JBJTFZ010000181.1:0-12942 GCA_046093685.1 bacterium | reverse complement strand
ACACTATATTCTGACAAGAAAAAAAATATCCACATCTTATGATCATACTCTCACTCCATGGTGTTATTCGCAAGATGCTGTATATGACTTTTCGACTTGGCTTTACATACAAATTTCCACCAACAAGCGCCATGCCAGGTCTATGTTACCGGTTTGAATCAAGACCGAAATTATCTTCTGAATACTTACTTCGTTTATCGCAGACATGAGTTCTTTGACTTCAGGCATTTGTGAACAAATATTGAATGCCTGAAGCTTTAACGATTCGTCTTTTTGGGGAATTTCCTTTATTCCTGCCAACTTTGCCAAATCAGCCCCTGTCAAGTATTGGCTTTCTCGTATGAAAGTTGGAAGTGCATCAATACCTATTCCATTCCATTTTGGCTTGAATACTTCAAAAATGGCATTTCCATGAGCCCTGCAATAATAGTCATACCCCATCCTTGCCACCAAATCAAGTTTTTGGGGATCAATCTTGTCATCGGTGAACACTTGCTCTTGTACATGAAGCTTTACCACTTCAAGCAACATGATATTCCCATTTCCGCCCCTTTCTCTCATCAATGGAATAGATTCAATGAGTTTGCACTCCATTTGAAACGGGGATTCAAGCACGCGTGGTGCATTGACAATGTCTGATTCCAATGGATGTAGACCTGACTTTAAGAATTCATCAGTCTCAGGTGAAAACTCACATGAAGCTAAACTTATCTGTTCCGTCATGTCATAGGAAACTGCATTGATCGTACACTCACCGGTATCAACGATATTGGTATAGGTGTCTTTAACCTTTCCGGTTGCAGCCGAAATGGCGGGTCCTATGGCTACAATCGGAGGATTTGAAGCATAAGCATTAAAGAAACTGTATGGCGCCAAATTGGGGATGCCGTCACGGGAGATTGTTCCAACCAAAGCAATTGGTCTTGGTGCAACACCACTCAATAGGATTTGATGCATGTCTCGATGCGGAATTTCTCCCGGTGTGATATCTTGAAATTTACTCATGTATGGATTTTCGCATTTGAGGATACATAAATGGTTCGATGCTCTCGGATTTTCCTGTGGTTGGATTTACTTTCACAACCACTCCACATAATTTGGCATCATGCTCTGCCATCTCATACTTGTGCGCAGTTTGCAGAAGAAGTCTTTTCAAAGCAATTTCTTTACTCATCCCAAGAACTGAATCATAGGGACCGGTCATGCCAACATCGGAGATATATGCAGTTCCTTTTGGAAGGATGGTTGCATCCGCAGTTTGAACATGCGTATGCGTTCCAAGCACGGCACTGACCCTTCCATCTACATGCCATCCCATTGAAATTTTCTCAGCAGTTGCATCGGCATGAAAATCCATAATGATGATTGGAGTGCGTTCACTCAACTTTGCGATTGCATGATCAGCGCCCCTGAAAGGGCAGTCTATGCTTTGCATATAGGTTCGCCCTTGCAATTGCAATACACCCACCGGTGGCAGATGTGGCAATTCAATGACCGTCATTCCTTTGCCCGCATTGCCGGGAGGATAGTTATACGGTCGAATAACCAAAGGATTCGAAGCCAGCAATGGACGCGACTGCCAATTCTCCCAAATGTGATTTCCTGTGGTTATGGCATGAGCACCCAAAGCAAACAGTTCCGAAGCTTCCTTTTCAGTCAACCCCTTACCATTACATATATTCTCACCATTGAGAATGACTATGTCAGCCTCATGTTTATCTATAAAGCTTTTGAGAAACATGCGAACGGCATTCATGCCGGGATTTCCGACAATATCTCCGATGAATAAAATGGTGAGTGGCTTTGACATGATCTATGCATCAATTGATGGATAATGTCCACAAATTACGGAAATCAACTCCATTTCACGCCTTAATTCAAGGGAGAGTCTCTATCTTTGCCAAATGAAACGCATGTCTTTTTCACATCAAAAATCCATCATCTATTTATTGATCACAGCAGTGCTTTGGAGCACGGGCGGACTCTTGATTCAATCAATTGATGCACACCCGTTTGCGATTGCAGGCGGAAGAAGCATCATTGCGGGTATTGTGATTTGGATATTCCTTAAAAGACCGAACATCACTTTTTCAATCCCGCAAATAGTTGGTGCGGTAATGTATGCGCTGACCGTCATCCTCTTTGTCCTCGCAAATAAAATGACAAGTGCGGCAAATGCGATTGTGCTACAATATACAGGACCAATCTGGGTTGCTATGTTTTCAGGCTTATTCCTCAAAGAAAAAGTGACCACCATGGATTGGCTCTCTGTTTTGGCAGTGATTGGCGGAATGAGTCTCTTTTTCATGGATGAATTATCGATCTCCGGAATGGCTGGAAATGGCATTGCCATCTCTTCGGGATTCGCCTTTGCAGGACTTGCCATCGCATTAAGAATGCAAAAAGACAATTCTCCTTTTGAATCCATTTTACTCGGGAATGTTCTTACCGGTGCATTCGGAGCATATTGGCTATATCAATCATTTCCGATGAATACGGATTCAATCATGGGACTTTTCCTTCTCGGAATCTTCCAATTGGGAATTCCCTATATCCTTTATGCAAAAGCCATTCAGCATGTGACTGCTTTGGAATCAATCCTCATTCCCGTTCTTGAACCTTTGCTGAATCCCTTCTGGGTATTTCTGGCGACCAGGGAAGTTCCGGGTGAAGGCGCACTCATCGGAGGTGCAATCGTATTGATCGCAATCATTACAAGAAGTATTGTCCGACAGAAGCAAATATGACAGATCTAGAAAAAAATATAATCGTTGAAATTCACGAAAGAACTTGTGATGAAGGAAAGGAATACTATCGAGATCCTTTGACGGGAAACCTCGTATTCACAAAAACCAAACATCTGAGACGCGGATATTGCTGTAAAAACAAATGCAGACATTGTCCTTATGGGTATAATCCCAATGCATTATGAAGCGAATCCTCTCGATACCGTACATTTGCAGTGAATTATTTACTGAATTACACACATACATGCGCATTGCTTTACTACTCACCATTGTTTTTCTTTGTTCACTGATGCATGTTGATGCACAATCGATCATTCGTGGTAATATCACTGATAAAGCAACAAAGAAACCCATATCTTCTGCAACCATTCGGGTGATGGGTACATATTATGGTGCCATTTCGGATGCAAGTGGGAATTATGTCGTCAAAAAAATACCCGCAGGCAAAAACTACACTCTTGAAATTACTCGAATCGGCTATAGAACAATCAAGAAAACAGGAATCGTTCTTGCAAAATCGGACACGCTTTCTTTGAACTTTTCAATGGAAGAGTCAAATGTTTCTCTTGACAAAGATGTGCTTGTCATAGGCGAAAGACCACTCGTCGATGTTGAGGAAACACAGAGCATGAGAGCAGTGAACAGAGAAAACATTCAGCAGATGGTTGCAGAAAATGTGACGGATGTTCTCACCCAGCAAACAGGACTCATTTCACAAAACAATGAAATATTCATTCGCGGAGGCCGTGGCTATGAGGCCGCATATCTATTGGATGGCGTATCGATACAAGATCCACTAGCCGGAACCGGATTCGGCTTGCAACTTTCCGCAAATTCTTTGCAAGAAGTGGAGGTGATCACAGGGGGATTCAATCCGGAATATGGTCAGGCAACAAGCGGGGTGATCAATATCAAAACACGCGAAGGAGCATCAAAGTATGAGGGATCCGGAGCATTGAGAAGAGCATGGAGAATGTTTGATAGAAGTGCATTTGACCGTGATACGAATTCTTCCTTCTTGACAGACATTTTGGAATTGACATTTTCAGGTCCCGAACCAATTTCTTCGCAATTGCTTCCTGCTCTAGGAATATCATTGCCCGGCAAAATTAGTTTCTTCACTAATTTTTATGGAAATGCATCCGATGATTTGGTTCCGGAATTTGCGCGTTCACCTGTGAAGACTTCCCTGTTTGCCAATGACTTTGCTTTGCGACAAGACAATGCCATCAATATGATGGGGAAATTGACATGGACATTTTCTCCGTCACTTCGATTCACATATACACATACAAGAAACTTTGCATTGAATCGCAATACAAGAACGGTGCAAACAAATCTTGAATATGTTGTTCCCGATCCGGGCTATCAATTCAATTTTCAAAGTAATTTCGACGGAGCTTTGTCTTATGCAACAATGCAGAAATTACATTCTTTCACGATTTACCATTCTCTTGGTCCATCCACTCTCTATGAAATTCGAGTGAGTAATTTCTTCACACATTTGAAAGTTGATGCGAATGGAAGAAGTTTTTCTCAGTACACCGAACCACAAGACATTCCTCAAATCCCAGCAGACTATTTTGACACCGGTGATTCTTCAAGACTCGGCATCATTCCCGGTGATGGTTTTTTTGATACGGGAAATGGCTCGATTTGGCGTGAACATTATATGGATGAATGGACAGTTCGCGGAGATCTCACGACATATCTTTCAGAGAAAAACAAAATCAAAACAGGTGTTGAATTCCGCTTTCAGGAACTTCAGCAAGCGGAGATATTTGCTCCTTGGCTTGGCCCATTGGGATTGAACAATGATATCTTCAAAACCAATTCCACAATCGGTGCCTTGTATGCTCAAAACAATATCTCATTCAAAGGATTGATTTTGAATTATGGAATGAGATTGGATCTATGGGCTCCCGGAGCATTGGTGGATGAGGCTATTCTCAATCGGGACATTCCCACCATAACAGACAATCAACGCATATCCTATACCGATGGTACTTTTGGCATGTTAGGAAGAAGATGGAAAGCTCGCCTTAGTCCACGCCTCGGGGTTTCTCATCCCATCACGGAAAATCAAATGTTGTTTTTCAGTTATGGTCATTTCAATAAACTTCCCAGACCTCAGTTTGTGTATGCGAAATTGTCACCTCAATCAGCAGGTTCATCATTTCAACGATATGGGAATCCGGATTTGAGTTTTGAAACTACAATCAGTTATGAACTTGGAATTCGCAATCAATTGACTCAGGATGATGTATTGACCATCACTGCATATTATAAAGATATTTTCGACTATGTGACTTCACGCAGAATCCAAAATCAAAATCCTCGTTTGCTTGGCGGATCATTCACCACCTATATTAATGGTGATTATGCGAGATCTCGAGGACTTGAAGTTGAGTATAAAAAAAGAATCAGCGATTGGTTTTCGGGAATGATTTCCGGAACATATTCCGTGGTCACAGGAAAATCTTCTTCAGCCGAACAAGCAGCCCTTGTGGATCGTGGTTTGTCAGCCGAAAGAATAACGGAAGATTTCATGCCATGGGACAGACCACTTCAAATGAATGCCACCGCAAATTTCAATGTGGTAAAAGGTAAACCTCTATTCGGAATTGAAGGATTTGATGAACTCAATGCCTTCCTCAGATTTTTTTATCAATCAGGCATGAGGTATACTCCTCAATTGCCTGTCATTGACCCATCCACAGGAAAACAACAAGTGTTGGACAATGGCAGACCCGTCTATCGCATTGACGAAACAAGACCATATGGTGCCATCGGTGATCCATGGTGGTGGATTGAATTGAACATACAAAAAACACTTCGCATCGGCGGAGCCCCTTTGACAATCACTCTTGAAGTGATTAATCTGTTCGACAACAAAAATTCAACCATACTCAATCCTGTAACCGGGAGAGCCTATGAATATGGCGATGCAACTCCAAATGGAATGAATGATCCATTATACCCTGATTTGCAGTCACCGCTTTCTCCATATCAATTCAATCCTGCAAGATATCTAACTAGAAGAACCGTCCGCTTGGGTTTTTCAGCAGGTTTCTAAACATGATGAACAATGCATCCATAGAACAAGCATATCAACATTGCAAGGATGTCACATTCCATCATGCAAAGACCTTTTTCTTTGCTTCCCTGTTTCTTCAAAAAGAAAAGCGAAAAGCTTGTTATGCCGTTTATGCATTTTGTAGATATGTTGATGATTTGGTTGACAATGCTCCAAAAGAATCATTGATGCAGGACACAATTCTGCTTGTTGAAAATTGGAGAACTGCAATACAGAGTGTATATGAAGGACATTCTCACACCAACTTGGATCATGGAACCCAGCTTGTCATGAAAGCATGGGCAGACACTCTACAGCATTATTCAATTCCACCCCATCTCCCCGAAGAATTGATTGAAGGCGTATTGATGGATACCTATCTGGATCGTTTTGAAACATTCGATGCATTATACACCTACTGTTATAAAGTTGCTTCTGTTGTTGGTTTGATGACCTCTGAGATATTCAGATATTCTCATTCCGATGCATTGCCTCATGCCATTGATTTGGGTATTGCAATGCAACTCACGAATATATGCAGAGACATTGCCGAAGACGCTGATAGAGGTCGCATTTATATTCCGAAATCAGAATTGCTGGAATTCGGTGTTTCTGAAGAAGACATATTGCAGAAAAAATGCACTCCTGCTTTTCAAACTCTCATGAAATTTCAAGTTGAAAGAGCGAATGCATATTATGATAGTGCAGACAAAGGTATTCCATATCTCGATAAGGATAGCAGACTGACAGTGCAACTCATGAGCACAAATTATCGAAGGATACTCAATAAGTTGAAGTCGATGAATTATGATCCTTTTATCGAGAGAGCACATCTCACATTCACTGAAAAACTTCTTGCCGTACCCAGAGCATATCTTCAAACTCTTACCATGAAACCATGACGATTCTCAAACCACATCCATTAAGACCCGGATCAAGAATTGGCATCATATCTCCTGCGTCTCCGCAAAGAGATCCGGATCGATTGACTCGTGGCATCGCTTATCTTGAGAATAAAGGATATGAAGTGATTGTAGGCAAGCATGCACTCTCTTCTTATGCGGGATATTTAGCCGGTACGGATGAGCAACGCATCGCCGACATTGAGTTTATGTTTGGCGATGATTCCATTGATGCAATCATGTGCGCGCGAGGTGGCTATGGAACCACTCGCATTCTCGAACAATTGAATTATGACATTATTCGAGCTCATCCAAAACCATTCATAGGTTTTTCCGATACCACTGCTTTGCAATCTGCAATGTTTGCAAGAGCGGGATTGATAACATTTTCAGGAGCTATGCCTTCCGTTGATTTTGCTGATGACATCGATTCATTTTCGGAAGCATCATTTTGGTCAGCACTATCGGAAGATATACATGATAAGATCATTCAAGCGGATCAATCATCTGTCTTCAAGAAAGGAAATGCCGAAGGAAGGCTTATTTGCGGAAATCTTTGTTTGCTGGCAACATTATGCGGTTCATCATTCATGCCTGATTTTGAGGATGCAATATTGTTGATTGAAGACATTGGTGAAGAACCCTATCGAATCGATCGATATCTTTCTCAGTTGGAATTATCGGGGGCTCTTCATTCCATCAAAGGACTATTGATTGGAGATTTTACTCCACCCACGAATCCCGTTGCTTCAGTTCCACAAAGACCTTTTGAAGATATCATTTCGGATTATGCCACGAGAGTTAATTGCCCGGTTCTAGGAACATTTCCTTATGGACATATCCGAAGAAAACTCACGCTCCCTTTTGGAATTCGAATCTCAATGAATACCGATGCGGGGATTATACAGTTTTGGGAATCTCAATTTTGCTGATTCAGGGCAGGAAAGGTTTACTCAAACCAATTTGAATGCGTTCAAGATTTCTCAAAGCGGTTGAACTGATGTGTTCAAATTCTTTATCGCATTGAATAAAGACCACTTTCAATTGGGGATACATTGTTTCCATGAATCTTAATTGATTCACTTCATAGTCAAGATCATCTCCATTTCTTAATCCCTTCACCAAAGTGACATTTCCATATTGTGCATGCACATCAATGAATTGTGTAAGCAATCCTCTGAATTCTGCTGTTTCATAATCAAGAAGCGCAGCTTCATTCCATTGAACAGCTTCAGCATCTTTTTCAGGATTGATGCCTCGAGCGATGATCACCTTATCAAAAATTGCGGAAGCTTTATGAACGATGTTCAAATGCCCCAGATGAAATGGATTGAATGAACCTGCATATACTGCGATATTAGGACGATGAGATTCAAGGAAAG
This sequence comes from bacterium, assembly GCA_046093685.1. Classification (GTDB taxonomy): domain Bacteria; phylum Bacteroidota; class Ignavibacteria; order Kapaibacteriales; family UBA961; genus UBA961. The sequence continues at coordinate 4,835 of JBJTFZ010000181.1, read as the reverse complement.
AGATAATGTTGCGGTCTGAATGTATGTCTTGCAAATACGCAATGCGTGCTTCTCGCAAAACCCGATAAGGGAGGGATTGAAATGTTTTTAACAAGGAAAGTTCATGAAGCATTCGATCAAATGCATTTGCATTTTCGATGATACCCGCATCAAATTCAGCGAATCTAGTATGTAAGTCTTGCACCATGAACAGCTCAAAGTAAAAGGGGCAATGCACAATGCATCACCCCATAATTTCTTTTAGATAGCTTCAACAATCATCGCACTCGCCTCTCCGCCACCTATGCAGAGCGTGGCAAGGCCATAGCGTTTTCCGTGTTTTTTCAATGCATGCAACAATGTGGTGAGCACTCTTGCACCCGATGCACCGATTGGATGTCCGAGCGCAATTGCTCCACCATGAACATTCATCTTTTCAACAGGAATTCCAAGCGTGTTTTTTGCTGCAAGAGCAGTAACCGCGAATGCCTCATTAACTTCGAACAAATCAATGTCATTCAATGTCAATCCGGCTTTTTTCAAGACCGTTTCAATTGCATGAATCGGAGCGGTGTTGAAGTCTTGTGGTTTATGTGCATAGGATGCATGAGCAATCACTTTGGCAATTGGCTTCAAACCATGTTTATTGACTGCTTCTTCGGAAGCTAGAACAATTGCCGCAGCTCCATCATCGATTGAACTTGCATTTGCAGCTGTGACCGTTCCATCTTTTGTAAACACCGGCTTCAGTGAAGGGATTTTATCGAATCGAACTTTACCCGGTTCTTCATCCTCAGAAATAGTCACAGATCCTTTTTTGTCTTCTATGATAACCGATGCGATTTCATTGGAAAAAGCACCTGACTTTTGCGCTTCAATTGCACGATTATAACTCATGATGGCATATTCATCCTGCATGGTTCTATCAATTGAACATTCAGTTGCGCACTGCTCGGCGAAATTACCCATGGGAGCAATTGCATAAGCATCGGTCAAGCCATCATAAGCCATGGAATCAACAACTTGTCCATTGCCATAACGATACCCCGTTCTTCCTTTGGGAAGAAGATATGGAGCATTCGTCATGGACTCTTGTCCACCGGCAACAACAATGTCCGCATCACCACAACGAATCGCTTGATCAGCCAACATTACGGATTTCAAACCACTCCCGCACACTTTGTTGATTGTCATGCAAGGAACGCTTTCCGGAAGACCTGCTCCCAGAGCAGCTTGTCTGGCAGGTGCTTGACCAACACCTGCGGTCAATACATTTCCCATGATGACTTCACTGACTTGTCCGGGTTGTACACCTGCTGTTTCCAATGCGGATTTGATTGCTATCGCTCCCAATTGAGGAGCGCTAAAACCTGAAAGTGATCCAAGAAAAGCACCGATGGGTGTTCTTTTTGCTGAAATGATATATGAATGTGCCATGATATGTTAAAGGTAATGGTGAAAATTATTTTGCTATTGACATACTTCTGCGTTCGCGAATGACAACCACTTTTATTTGTCCGGGATATTCCATGTCATTTTCGATTTGCGCTGCAAGATCATGAGCGATTTGATCTGCTCTCAAATCATCGACTCTTTCCGGTTCAACAATTACGCGCACTTCGCGACCTGCTTGAATTGCATAGGTTTTGGTGACACCTTCAAATGCAGTTGCCAACTCTTCAAGTTTTTCCAAACGCTTCACATAATTTTCCACGGATTCACGGCGAGCACCCGGACGAGCACCACTGATACTGTCGGCCGCCTGCACTATGACCGCTATGGCACTTTCCATTTCAATGTCTTCATGGTGAGCACCGATTGCATTGCAGACAATAGGATCTTCTTTGTATTTCTTGGCAAGATCAAAACCAAGAAGAGCATGAGGTCCTTCAATATTGCGGTCAACACATTTACCAACATCATGCAGAAGACCTGCTCTCTTTGCTTTGTGCACATCAAGATTCAATTCTACCGCCATCACTCCGCAGAGATATCCAACTTCAATTGAGTGATGCAAAAGGTTTTGTCCATAACTGGAACGATATTTCATTTTACCGATATGGCGAATCAATTCAGGATGCATGTTTGGAATATTGAGCTCCATGAGTGCTGATTCACCCACTCTGATGATTTCTTCTTCAAGTTCTTTTCGAGCTTTGTCAACAACTTCTTCAATGCGTGCCGGATGAATTCTTCCATCGGACATCAATCGCTCGAGCGCCACTCTCGCAACTTCTCTTCTGAATGGATCAAATCCAGAGATCACGACTGCTTCAGGTGTGTCATCAATGATGAGATCTATTCCCGTGGCTGCTTCGAATGCTCTGATATTTCGTCCTTCGCGACCAATGATTCTACCTTTCATCTCATCGCTGGCAAGGTTCACTACAGAAACAGTGGTTTCCACGCAATGATCTGAAGCTGTACGCTGAATTGCCTGAATGACCAATTTTTGTGCTTCTTTGTGGGCATTGATCTTTGCTTCATCGCGAATATCTTTGATTGTTTGAGCTGCCTCAAGTTTTGCATCATCAATCATGTTTTCAATCAGATACTTTTTAGCATCTTCTCTGGACATACCGGTGATTCGCTCCAAACGCACAGTCTGTTCTTCAAGCAAAGAATCAATCTTTTTGGCTTTATCACGAGTTGATTGCTCCTTCTTCCGAACTTCTTCCTCTCTTTGAGAAAATGTCTGCTCAGCTTGCTGGATTGTCTTTTCTTTACGGGTGATCAATTCAAGCTTATTCTCAATTGATTCTTCTCTCTGCGATAACTGCTGCTCCAATTGTTTGATTTGCTTCCGTCGGTCTTGTGTTTCAGATTCGAACTCTTGTCTGTTCTTATGCCATTCTTCCTTTACTTCGAGCAGTTTTTCTTTTTTCAGTGCCGAGGCTTCTTTTCCTGCCTCTTCGATGATTAACTTTTTCCGTTCTTCAGCTTCCGTTATTTTGGCTTTTCCGACTCTGCTTCCCACAAAATATGCGAGCACAAAGCCGACGGCAAAACCAACGATGCTTAATGCAATAATGTTTATTTCATTCATGACTATCTAAACCTTTACATTTCGATGCATGCCGTAGCATGTAAAAATGGAGTGAATGCATTACATTCAAACCGATCTATATTGATTGTGTATTGCAAAAAAGGCCGCTTCATACTTTCAGCGTATCCGAAGATACTTTGCCGAAGACGAGACCAAAGAACTCTCTTCACACACGGTGGGTACCATCCTTCATATATTTTACGTCCACTGAACCCTCATGGTGCATGCCTCTGGCTTGCGAGGATTACGGTTTCCCGTTGAGGCCTGTAATTTATATCAAGAGCCTGATTCCCTATGATTTCATTTATAAGTTCTTTATTATGACGTGTGACAAAAAAGTATGAAGCGGTTGTTTTCATGCTTTGGAAGATTGCCTCAGAAATTCTACCATGTTCTCCAATTCCGTTGAGACCACTCGAGAATCCTTCGCCAATTGTTCCTCGGCTTGTATCTTTTGTTCAGCTAAATTCAATGCTGCTACGATTGCCTGCATTTGTGTTGACTGATCCAGCATTCCGGATTGGAGCGCTTGAATCTGATCATCGACTTCTTTCGCGGCTCGAATCAATTGTTGTTCATCATCTCCGCGAAGTGAGATTTCTTTGCCACCAATCGTGACTTTGACTTGTATCGACATTACTTTACTCTTTATGCTTTTATTTCATTGATCGAGAGTAGTGTTCAAGAAATGATTTCTCATCTTGAGTCAAACTCTCAAATTGATTGTCATGTATCTTTTCCAAAATCAGGTTCAATTTCATTTCATCGTCCATGTCTTCTTCATATGATGATGAAGCAATATCCTTTTGATGTTCAATGACGATATTGATCATAGCTTTTTCATCTTTACGAATCGGCTGACTTGCAATAGGTACATAAGTGGGTATTACTTTATTCTGATTGATTGATGCTTCATCATTTTTGGATGCCAAACGAAAATGTGACCACATCAGTCCGGCCAATAATCCGGTCATGATTCCCGTTCCCGATTCAAGCGAATAAGTATACATCCGCATCAGATTACCGGAAAACATCGATGTACCGAGAAACACAAAGCCAAATCCAATTGTGAGGGTCGCGATGATTGAGATACGCAATTTTGCCAAGGCTGAAACCGTAATGGCAGGCGACCGAACAATAGTCATGGCGATGGAAGCACTGTATAGCATTCCAAATAATCCCGCACCCATGGGAGGACACTCCACAGGCATGGCTGAATAGGTCAAACCCGTTATGAATGAGCCAATCAAAAAACCCAGCGGAAAAACTGAGTCATGAGACAATGCACTGGTTTCTCTGCCCAACCAATAATAGACAGGCAATCCCACAATCGCCAACCATGGAGAGTCCAAAGCAATTGCATGAGTGAACAATCTCCACCACTCATTGCCCAACACCACTTGTTGAGGAATAAGTGTTAATGATGATGAAAGTTCACCAATGATGAGTTGAGCGATAAACGATAACGACATCACGGTGAGCAGAAGCATCAAAAACAATGGCTTATGCGCACTTTTGGACATGATGTCAATTCTGCAAAGTGGCAAGTAAGCGTTCTACATCTGCCATCGTCACATTCTCGTGAAAATCTTCATTGATGGCAATCATTGGTGCCCCGCCGCAAGCTCCCATACACTCCACTTCTTCAAGTGAAATCTTACCATCGGCAGTACGTTCATTATGCCCAATTCCATATTTGTTGCATAGTTCATGATAGATTTCCTCTCCACCACGAAGCATGCAAGATACATTGGTGCATACCTGAACGTGAAATGTACCCATGGGTTTTTTGAAATACATGGTATAAAAG
>JBJTFZ010000180.1:0-37834 GCA_046093685.1 bacterium | reverse complement strand
GGAATTCAATGATATATGTTCCTGGACTGAATGTGTTCGGGACCACAAATGATTGTTCTTCTGCCAGACCACTGAGTTCACCTGTAAACAACAAAGCTCCTTCCAAAGAATAAACTCTCACAGAACCGGAAGCAATTTCATTTGTAGTGGATCGATATCCTATCGTGATTCGTGATTGGATTGGTAATGGTGGTAGCACTCTCATGGATAATAGAGTGGTTTCCTTGAATCCAGTCAATGAATTGGCGCATACACTAGAAACATTTAGCGAACCTGAAATGGTATCGATGGAAATCGTTCTATTTGTTTCCGCCAGAATATTGGAGAATGTTATTGGTGCTTTTCTGTATTGCGTCACCAATGCTCTGCCATGAATTCTTGATATGATTCCACCTTTCAAAGGAATGCTATCCACAGGAATTGTCCATGAAATCACGGAATCAATATGCGATATCAATCCTTTAGGTTGCGTTTTTATGATGCTGAACAATTTACCATCCAAGTGAACAGTATAGGACAAAGAGCGAAGTCTAGCCAAACTGAGATCTCCCTGCAATCTGCAATAGATGGTCATTGTATCTCCATATTCAACTTCATAATCTTCGGTGCTGAGAATAGCAGTATATGACTCTATTGGAACATCCATTGAAACGGGAATTGAGACCGTGGCTTTGCAATCACGATGTGCATGTACCAGAAGTTCATTTCGTGGAGCGGATCCTTCTGACAAAGCATGTGCCTTCAAAGAAATATGCATTGTATCGAGTGACGGCATCATGAATGGGAATGTTCTTGTGCTCGACCATTCATATTCCGGTAATGTTGATCTAAAGCTCAATGAATCAATGGTAATTGAAAATGGCGATGTATTCTTTATGATTACGGTTCTTGAAACTGAGTCATCACGATAGACGGTTGAATATGCTATTGCATCAGGACTCTTGGTAATCGAAATGGTATCAACAATACCATGAACAAATACCATGACGGATTTATCACATGTGAGATCGGTAATCACCAATGTGTCTTTCCAAGAACCAATTCCGGCAAGTGAAGGACGATGTAGAATGTTTAAGACCAAATTGTCACTTGCTGAAACTGAAACCATGGAATCTTTGATGATCAGCGACCTTCCTCGTGAAGTGATGGAGCATAATCCATTTTGTAATCCGGCATTTGAAATGTTCACCAATAGCATGGTGTCCTGTGAACATGGTTCATGAATTCCCGCATCAACAATCATTGGGCTTGCGGAAATCGCAGGAGCCATAAATGTTCCATTTACTTGAATGACTTGATTCTTCCCGACATTTCTACCCGATGATGATTCTATGTCCAGTGTATATGAATAATTGCCCTGCGCCTTCGGTTCAAATCGAATGAATATAGGAACAGAATCACCGGGAATGAGTACATATGGCAATGTGAATTGGGTATTATGTGAAATAGGCCCGCCGACATTTCTTGGAGTGATTGCAATAATGGTGTCATTCAACATTCCGGGATTGCTGATCATGATAGTGTCTGTCACGGCGCTTGAATCACATCGCAAATCAATGTTAAGAAGTGTATCGCTGATTGCAAGTCTGGCTTGACGAACAAGTATTCGAATGGGAATGCAAATGGTGGTCGGACATTCCCTCAAAGCATCAATGCAGAGAGTGTCGATGAGCAATGAATCACTCAGTTTCGGTGTAACTCGAATGGACACTCTACCTGATTTTCCCGGATTGATGATTGATGGTCTTGGCAATGGATCCGCAAGTTGAATTCCTTGATTGTCTATTAGTTTCATGGATCGAATATCGGCAAGTGCCGTTCCGATTGAAAACAGATCCCATGAAAGAGTGGCGGGTATTCCTTGATCTACGGTTCCTGTAAGAATTGAGTCGGCAAATGCAATTTCAGTCGTTATTGCCTGTGCTTCAACAATGAATGGAATTGTATCCTTACATATACCGCTGATGATCAATAATGTGTCTCGATATCGTCCCGCTTTCAAACTACTCGTTTCTATGGAAGCAGATAATGGAGCGGTTATGGTCACGGGAAATGTTGTGGGTGATATAACTTTTGAAGCACCTGTCTTGGACACGATTCCGAAAATCTGTGTGCTTCCCGTTCCATTCACTGAAAGTGTTGCAGAACATTTTCCTTTTTGTCCGACACAATGTGTTCCGGCCCATAATGAATCATTCGTGGCAGTTGCGATTGTATATCCCCGTTTTCCTGTGAGATTCACCACCCTTGGGGATGCTCTGGTTTGCATTGTGTCCGAATGATAGATGAGAAGTTTGGACATTGCATTCGGTGCGAGTGGCAATCTCTTTGCATATCGCAATGTGATTGAAGCCGATTTTCCGGGTGCAATGAACATCGGTAATACATGTGGTCTGATTGAGAAGGCTGAACTGTCACCACCGGAAATTGCAAGACCATGAATCACAAGCATCGCATTTCCCGAATTAGTGATTGTGAATATGCTGTCTTTGAAAGGACTGCAATCCGAGAGAATCACGAAATTCTCGGGAGAAGAAATTCTTGGTGAAGTTCCAAAACTTTTCATGGTGATTGTTTTGTCACATAAACCAAATTTAAATTGGAATCTTTGCGCAGTGCTTCCTGTATCATTCATGATGATGCGATATCGCAACAATGCTGAATCTTTTGCAGGGATTCGCAATGGTAGAGCATTATTCCAAAGCAGTGTGTGTCCTTTTGGTAAATCCAATGGATTGATTGCAGACAATATAATTTCCGCATCCGATCGATTATGTACGATGAAGGTTGAATCAGTGGTGGTTCCAACTTGATGTGAACCAACATTTACGGTGTCGCGAAAACCTGCACTAAGCGTGATGTCTGAAGCTGTGCCCTGAAGTGGAATGGAAAAAGACTCCAGTGGATTAATCATGCTGATGCCGATTGTGGCATTTCTCGTTCCTGAACCTGTTGGACGGAATGTTACAGGCACGAGTCTTTCCTCGCATTGACCGAGAGCAAATGATGTAAATGGGATTATGAAATCACTTGCTGCAGGTCCATTGACCGTTATTGTGACGATTGTTGATTCAAAGGAATAGTTTCGAATGATGATGGAATCATGTTTCAATGAATTCACGCATGTATTCGCAAAGGAGAGTCCGTTCTTGGGAAGCACTTCATGGAAGCCGGGAATCATTTTATAGATGCCTTCGCCTACTACCCAACCTGATGTATCGGAAAACATTCGAATATCATCCAATGATCCTGTTGTTCCACAATTTCTATATTCCCATGTTCTGCCAGCATCAGATGTGTAATACACCGAGCGATCATATCCACAAGCCCAACCCGTGGTTGCTGATGTGAGAAATGTTCCGAATAAATTATCGGGAGCAGCAACTCTGTTCCAACTCATTCCTTTGTTTGTGGTAAAACACATTCCACCACCTCCACCACCTCCTTGACAGCTTTGTCCGCTATACGGAACAAGGAAACTATCACCAAGCCAGGCAATTTCTTCTTGCCAAGCATTTACAGAATTTGCTCGAGAAAAAACGCTCCATGTTTGTCCGGCATTTGTTGATTGCCATATCACTCCGCTACTTGAAGCATATCCCGTGTCACTGGCCTGATCAAGAATCAAATCACACATTCCGCTCTGTGGTTCAGATCCTTGAAACAATGTCCATGAATTGCCACCATTAGTTGTTCTGTAAAACATTTGCGATCCGCCACAACCTCCGCCGATGACCAATCCAAGATCTTGATCTTTGAAATAGCATCCCCACAAAGAACCTTGCACTGCCGGCGGAGTGATGCTATTCCAAGTTGCTCCACCGTCAATGGATTTCCAGATGCCCTGCGGACCCGATGTATAACCGATTTGTGGGCTTACGAAATGTATGCTTTCCAGCATGGGATTTTGAAATTGAGTGACTTTGGATCCAATCCATGTATTTCCGCCATCGGTTGTGCGGACAATGGATGCATTGAAACCACAGGCCCATCCCAATTGTGTATTACCGGGAAGAAAATGAATGTCAAGCCAATAATTGCTCGAATACCCTGAAGGCAGATTCACGCTTTTCCAATATTGTCCTGAGCTTTCAAAGCTCAAGAACATGATCATGAATAGAACGGACAATATTCGTACAAAAAGATTCATGCAATGTCTCTGCTTTTAATGTATTGATACTTCTGCAGAACTTTTGTCAACATGATCACCAAGAATAGTTGCACACCTGTCAAAACAGCCATTGCACCGGCAATAGATCCATTGAGTGAATCAGCAAGAAAATAACCGAAGACTGCGGCGATGATACCGAATACAGAAGATGCAATCATGATGTGATGCAATTGCTTCAATAGTAAAAAAGCGGTTGCGGGAGGAACGATGAACAATGCCACCACAAGAATGGCACCCACCGCATCAAAAGCCGCAACGGTTATGAATGATACGCATGCCATCAAGAGATAATGCCAAAAAGCCGTATTGATTCCTGTTGACTCAGCATGTTCCGGATCAAAGGATGTTGAGAGGAATTGTCTATATCCTATTGAAAATATTCCTATCGTGAACAGAACGACTCCGCTTAACATGACTACTGAATATGGAATTTCAAATCCTGCAATTGCAATCATGTCCAAAGGAACATAAGCGATTTCTCCATAGAGAACACATTCAGGGTCTATGTCCACATTTCCGGCCAATGCCGTGATCATGATCACCCCAATGGCAAAGAGCATGGTGAATGTAATGCCAATGGATGCATCCTGTTGAACCCGACCTTTGCGATGAAGAAATTCCATGAGGAATGTGGAAAGCAAGCCTACCGAAGCAGCTCCAATCAGCATGGGGAATCCTGTTCTTGAACCTGTCAGCAAAAAAGCCGCGACAATTCCGGGCAATACCGCATGAGAAATTGCATCACTTATCATCGAAGCATTACGCACAAGCAATAATGATCCGGCCAATGCGCAGGCAATGGCGGTGAGACATCCGGTTACTATGATCCAAAAAACTTCCAAGAGTCATCCTGAATTTACTCCTGCAAAATACTGAAAATTGAGCGTTATACAGGGTAAAAGCAGGGAAGTTTCCGCGAGTTTTCGAGACCATGAAAAATTGAGCATTTTTGTATATCAACAATGGCACTTAAATCTCATGAAAGAATTGCTGAATTATATCGCCGGAGAGTGGCATCGACCACTGAAAGACAATTGGCTTGATAATGCGGAACCCGCAATTGGAAAAGTGTATTCGCGCTTGCCTGATTCCACGGAAGAAGATATAGAAATGGCAGTGGATGCTGCAAAAGCGGCATTTCCTGCATGGTCATCAATGTCCGTCGAAGAGCGCTCTCGCATCATGCTTGCCATCGCTCATGAAATGAAAGCATCCTTTGAAGCATTGGCAGAGGCGGAATCTCGTGATCAAGGAAAACCTCTTTATCTCAGCAGAGTGATGGACATCCCGAGAGCGATACAAAACATCGAGTTTTTTGCCACCGAGATCATCCATTTCGCATCCGAATCTCATGGCGCGAAAGGAGTTGTGAATTATACGGTTCATTCTCCAATCGGCATTGTGGGCTGTATATCTCCATGGAACTTGCCTTTGTATTTGTTTACATGGAAAATTGCACCGGCTCTAGCAATGGGAAATTGCGTGATTGCAAAGCCATCGGAACTCACTCCATATACAGCCATGATGTTTTCTGAGATTTGCATGAAGGCCGGATTGCCACCGGGTGTTCTCAATATTGTTCATGGAAGTGGAAAGCATACGGGATCGGCAATAGTGAAACATCCGGACATCAAGGCCATTTCTTTCACGGGTGGCACCGTGACCGGTGAACATATCGCTTCTGTTGCGGCGCCGATGTTCAAAAAATTATCACTCGAACTCGGAGGAAAGAATCCCTCCATCATTTTTGCCGATTGTGATTTTGATGAAGCCGTCACGCAAGCCGTTCGTTCTGCTTTCACAAATCAAGGTGAGATATGTTTATGCGGATCAAGAATATTGATTGAAGATTCCATCTATGATGATTTCCGAAATGCATTCGTCGAAAAGGTAAGACAATTGAAAGTCGGTGATCCTTTTGAAGACGGAATCAATATGGGGGCTTTGGTGTCCAAGTCTCATTGTGAAAAAGTATTGTCCTATATCAAGCTTGCCAAAGAAGAAGGTGGAATTATCCTCTGTGGTGGTTCGGCAATATTTCCGAAAGGCAGATGTGAAGAAGGTTGGTTCATTGAGCCCACGGTGATTGAAGGACTGAGCAATTCCTGTAGAACCAATCAAGAAGAAATATTTGGTCCTGTGGTGACGCTTCAGAAATTTTCAACTGAAGAGGAAGCCATTTCATTTGCGAATGGAACCAGATATGGATTGGCGGCAAATGTGTGGACCCAACATTTGGGGAAGGCGCATCGCGTGGCTCATGCTTTGGAATTTGGCATCGTGTGGATCAACTGCTGGTTATTGCGTGACTTAAGAACCCCATTTGGAGGCATGAAAGATTCAGGTGTGGGTAGAGAAGGAGGCTTTGAAGTATTGCGTTTCTTCACGGAAACAAAAAATGTCTGCATCAAATTTTGATCATTGTGTGCGGACGCTGAACAATAGCCATGTTGAGAAACCAAGTGTCAGCACATAAAGCATTGGCTTGACCAATCCATCCAATGCATTCCATTGTTGTTCAGGGGTTTTGCCGATGCAGAATGTATATCCCGGTACTTGCACATAGGATATATCGTCTGCCTTAATTGTATCGGAAATGTATGTCAAAGGGAATGATACAATGCGAGATTTTCCCTCCTCTTCGATTCTCATTTCACCGGAAAAAGAACATGTCCGTTTCAAGGCTTCATCGTCTTGCGTCCATGAATACGCAGTATGCATTTCCGCGGGTGTGATAGTGATAGTGGATCCATTCTTCGATGACCAATCGATTGTTGGATTATTCTTCATGATTTCATTGCCAAGGAATTCCTTTTCATCATTTCCTCCGACAATGTTCATGTAATAAGCATTTCCGGGTAATTCTTGCTTGATTTGGTTGGACAATTTCGAAATCAGTTGTTTGAAGAGCATAGCATTTGATGGTTGAGTTTGCGCGAATGTCATGCATGACATGCTCAACATGAGCATACACGATATGGCAATCACTCCTATTCGACGCATGATGATTATGCCTTCTTCAAATGTAATTTTTGCTTCAACTGTTTCATGTCTTGAATGAGGGATTCTTCGTGTTCAAATAAGGAAGGGCGCAATCTGAGGGGTCGCCTCCGACCATGTAGACCAATTTTGATGGCACTGAGAGTATTTACACGAAACCGCTTGTCTTTCACAAGGATTATGGATCGAATATCTTTCAGGGTAAAAGTTCTACTGCGATATCTATTTTGAAATGTGATTGAACCATCATTAATGAGAATCACTCTTCGGGCATGATGATTGACGATGAGTGAGAGTGAGGAAATCAACACGAAACATGCAAGGAGGATAACGATGGGATCAGTCAGAGTGATGGAGAGAGTTTTCTCTTCGATGGTGCCTTTGAGTACTGCATACATCATCAATGCAGCTCCATACATGGCGAGTGACTTCCAATAGAAATCAACTTTATATCGATATGCATGGGATGTTGTATTATCCATCTTGTTTACTCCGTTTCAATCTTGCTGTTTTGCATACTTCAGTATGAATGCATATTCCAAAGCCAATTCTTTTAGATAATCGAAGCGACCGGAAGCGCCAAAATGGCCCGCAGTGAATTTTGTATACAGCAAAATAGTGGAATTTCCCGTGTTATGATCACGCAATTTGGCAATCCATTTTGCAGGTTCCCAATAGGAAACGCGCTGATCATGATATCCGGCAATGGCCAGAATATTCGGATAATCCTGATTTGAGATATTATCATATGGTGAATAAGAAAGCATATACTCAAAATCTTCCCGAATATTCGGATTACCCCATTCTTCATACTCAGCAATGGTTAGGGGCAATGAGGCATCAAGCATCGTGTTCATTAAGTCCACAAATGGAACGCTTGCTATGATTGTGTGAAAGAGATCAGGACGCATGTTCGCAATTGCACCCATGAGGAGTCCTCCCGCGCTGCCACCCTGTACAGACAATCGTTCTTTTGAAGTAAAATTTTGGTCGATCAGATATTCGGCACATGCAATGAAGTCCGTGAATGTGTTCATTTTTTTCTTGAGCTTTCCATCCAAATACCATTGTTCTCCCATATCCGAGCCGCCACGAATATGAGCTCTTGCACATACAAATCCTCGATTCAGCAAACTCACGAGAGTATGAGAAAAAGCAGTTGGCATTGAAAAGCCATAAGAACCGTATCCAACCATGAATGCGGGTGCAGAGCCATCCAATTGAATTTCTTTTTTGTGGATGATGGTCAATGGAACATTGATGCCATCATTGGCTTTGGCATAGTGCCTTTCCACCACATAATCATCGGGATTGAAACCACCGGGGATCTCATCGCGCTTCACGACGGTCAGTGTTTTGGAGTTCAGATCATAATCATACACCGTTGGTGGGCAAATAGGAGAACTATAATGAAATCTGAACACGGAAGATTCATTCATTGGATTTTTTCCGGGGGTGATGTCATACACTGGATCGGGAAATGACATCATATAATCATCACCGGAAAAGGAGTGAACATGAACTTGTTCCAAACCATTGCTTCTTTCGCCAATCACCAAATAATTGGAATATGTAGTCAACCATTCCAATTTTGTGTCATCTCTTTGGGGAATCAATTCACTCCAATCTTTAGGAGAGGAAATATTCGCCTTCATCAATGCGAAATTGACGCCTGAACGATTTGATAGAATATAGAGAGTGTCTGCATGAGATGTTACATGATATTCATGACCATGATTTCTTCCTGCAATAGACAATGGTGTAGACTGTGTATTCTCTGCTGAAAAGATCCATGCTTCTGTTGTTGTCTTGCTCTCTGACTCGATAAAGAGATGCTTGCCATCACGAGATTTATCTATTCCAAGGAAAAATGCTTCATCAGGTTCATGCAGAAGAATTGAATCATTGGATTGACTTGTGCCAAGGACATGCTGAGCAATCTTATATGGCCGCCGAGTTTCATCGAGAAGCATATACAGAAAAGCTGAGGAGTCTGAATACCATTCAATTGATGTATCTGCATTTTGCAAGGCATCATTGAGGATTGTATTTGTTTCGAGATCTTTGATGTGAACAGTGAAATGCTCGGATCCATTTGCATCAACGGTATAGGCAAGATATCTGTGATCCGGGCTTACTCTCAATGTACCCAATACGAAATATGGGTGACCCTCTGCGAGTGCATTGGCATCGAGAATGATGTGTTCATCATTGCTTCCTATTCTCTTTCGACAATAGACCCGATATTGCTTGCCCACTTCGGTACGATGATAATAGGCATAATCTCCAATAATGTCAGCAGCAGAAGTATCTGCTTCTTTTATTCTTCCTTTCATTTCCAGATAAAGCTGCTCTTGGAGTTCCTGTGTGCCGGATAGCACACTATTGAGATATTCATTTTCTCCATTCAAAAAGGAGAGAACCTCATCTGTATCTTTTTCACGCATCCAGTGGTATGGGTCTTGCAGTGCATAGCCATGCATGATGTTGACATTATCTGATTTTCTGGGAATTGTCATTTGATGTATCATTTGGTCAGTAAATCTTTCAAGAATGCTTTTTGTTGATCATTCGCGGAATCGTCCACGCTCAATATACTTCTATCCAATTTTTTGTTTGATTTGGGCGATCCTTTCAGTGTGATCACTTCATCCCCGCGTTTTACGGTGAGTGTTAACTCCGCATCTGTTTCAGGATCATTGATGTCCGAAGAAAGATCTGCCTCTTCATCAGCTTGCTCCACTTTGACGCCATTAACCGAGAGGACGATGTCTCCTTGTTTTGCACCGAGAAGATTGTCTTCTTTGCGAACATTCAGAATCAATGAGGAACTATCCATGCGTGCCCGAACGCCGGAGAATGAATATCCCTGAACAGAATCCTCTTCGATATATTTCCATCCGATTTTGGAAAACATTTCCGCATAGGGAATTTCAGAAGGGGAATCAAAATATGTTTGTAGAAATGGTTTGATATCCTTTCCGGCAACTGCCTCAATTTCTGAAAACAGTATGCTGTCCTCGAATGGCCTGTCCGGACCAAACTTTTTCGTGAGTGAACGAATAAGAGAAAGCAGTGTGATCTTTCCTTGTGATTTTTCACGAAGAGTCAAGTCAAAAAACATTCCGAGCAAGGCTCCTTTTTCATAGACCACGCCATACATTTTTTGATATTCGGGGAGAAGAACATTCCTGCTGAGTTCGGTCATAGCAACGGGTTTGGGCATCATGAATTGTGAACCAAACATTTTTTGTCGCAAAGTACGCCTCATTTGTTTTTCGGTCATCTCTCCCGTTTGTGCACGGGCCAATACCGAGAAATATTCCGTCACTCCTTCATATAGCCATAAATGTCTTGACATTTTAGGTGCACGAAAGTCAAATCTTGCTATCTCCTTGCTATGCAGATTAAGTGGAACAAGAATATGGAGAAATTCATGTACGGCGGTTTGGGCAATCCATGACTTCAGCATGGATTCGTCCGATGTCTCGGGAAGGAAATACACAGAACTGTAATTGTGCTCCAAGGCACCGAATGCATCTTTTCTTCGTAGGTCTTTTCTGTCCATTCCTGCAAAGAAAAACATGAATGTGTAGCGATCGACTGGCATAGTGCCAAGAAATTTCTCTACCGTATTTGTGACCGGTTTGATGACCTTTGCAACCATTTCAGAGGTCACTTTCCCTCCCGTGGAATACACTGCAATGGAGATCTTTGTGCCACCCTGCATATAACTGATTGTATCAGGTTTTGCGAACATCGCGGGATTGTCCACCAATGCATCATAATTCTTGGCAGACAATACATCCAGAGTGTCATTGATGCTTTGTTTGGCCAAAGAAGTTGAACAGAAAAATGAACTCGGCTTTATGCATTCGATGGTATAGGGAAGATGTTGCATATCCGTGAAATAACCGATGAATCCATGAGCTCCGAACATGATATTGGTGTCAGCCTGGATATTTGTGCCTCCGGGATTGAACACATCCAACGTATGTGTCGTGTCATCATAGGTATCATTCACATCATAGTCAATCTTGGCAAGTCTATTGGCGCCTATGATGAGAAATTCATTGTCATTCAATCGTCTGACGGGAATGAATCCTCCATTGGCATCACTTGCTTTGAAATTCTTGACGAAATATCCGAAGTCCATTCTTGCATATGTACCGGGTATGGAGGCGGGCATGATATACAGAATTTCTTCGGTATTCATTTTGGGAGGTGTAAGAGTTACATGCACTCTGTCCTGCTTGATGTTTTTAACATCAATACGAGCTCGCACTTCTTGAGCATTAATTGCTGTGTTCGTAAGTAATGCGAGTATTCCACAGATGAATAGATGGTGAAGGTATGATTTCATGATTTTTCTTCTTGTTCCACAAATGACAAATCGATTTGTCGTTTATCTATGTTTGCATTGCTGATTCTGACCGTCAATCGCGTTCCAATTCGAAACACTTTTTTTGTTTTCTTGCCAACCAATCTAAATTGGGATTCATCAAAATAATAATAGTCATCACTGAGATCGCTCATGTGAAGTAGGCCTTCAATGTTTAACTCGTCCATGAGAACGAATAGTCCAAAGCTTGTCACTCCTGTTACGCTACCATTGAAAATCCCGCCTTTGTATTTCATGGCAAGTTGCGAAGAGGCAAGTCTGATGGATGCTCTTTCGGCATCCACGGCAAGTCTCTCTCTCAATGAACAATGAGAAGCGGCTTCAACCACATAGTCTTGCAAATAATACAATCGTTTATCGGCCGGCTTGCTCCGCATGTATTCTTTCAATAGTCGATGAACTATGATGTCCGGATATCGCCGAATCGGTGATGTGAAATGGGTATAATGCGTGAAGCCCAATCCATAATGTCCGATATTCTCTTCGAGATAAATTGCTTTTGCCATGGATCTCAACATGAATTGATTAATCACCATGATCTCAGGGAGATGTCCTGCCTTTTGCAAGATATCATGCAATTGACTCGAACTCGGAGTGCCATTTGGTACGGGAATTCCAAGCTGTCTCACAAAACCCAAAACACCTTTGAGTTTTATCATGTCGGGTTCATCATGCACTCTGTAGATGAAAGGCAATGTCCCTTTTTTCAAAACATCTTTGCTCATGTCCTGTAAAGCGATCGCAACGGTTTGATTTGCAAGGAGCATGCATTCTTCAACGAGTGATGTGGCATCGGTTCTTGATTTCAGCAAAGCCTTAACTGGATTCTTGTGCTCATCCAGTACAAACTTTGTTTCCTGAGTCACAAAATCCACACCGCCCGATCGATAACGCTTCTCGCGCAATAAAGTTGCAAGAGCATGCAATTCAAGAATCAGCTCCTGCTGTTCACCGCTTCCCGTATCAATGATTTCCTGCGCTTCGGCATAAGTAAATCGTTTTGTGCTTTTGATGACTGTCTCATGAATGTCATACTTTACCACATTGCCACCATGATCGCATTCCATGAATACGGAATATGCAAGGCGTATAACACCGGGTTGTAATGAACAAATCACATTTGAGAGGGATTCCGGAAGCATTGGCACAACTCTATCCACGAGATAAGTGCTCGTCGCTCTTTTGAGTGCTTCTTTGTCCAATGCGGAATCTTCTTGCACATAAGAGGTGACATCAGCAATGTGAACACCGAGCACTCGATTTCCATTTGGCAAGGTTTGCAATGACAATGCATCATCGAAATCTTTGGCATCATCCGGGTCAATCGTGATGATGGTCATGTCACGGAGATCTTTTCTCTTTTTTAGTGTTTCTTCATCAGGAATGATTGCAACTGCCTTTGCTTCCTGCTCAACCACATCCGGAAATGATGCAGGCAAATCGAATTCCTTCATGATTCCGGCAAACTCAACGGTTGGATCTCCTGAGCGACCAAGAATTTCCATGATTTCTGCTTCGGGTGATTTATGCCTGTCTTCCCATTTAAGAAAACGACAAATGACTTTATCGCCATGCATTGCTTTTCCCATCTTGCGTTTGGGAATGAGAAAGTCAACAGGATATTTTCCGTCATCGGGAATCAGAAAACAAAAATCATCATCGCAATCAATGGTTCCGGTTATCGGCATTTCTGAGCGCTGAAGAATTTCGGTGATGGTGCCATAAGGTTTTTTCCCTTTTTTGAGTGCGAGCAATTTTACCCGAACTCTGTCGCCATCGAGTGCCGTGTTCAAATCTTGTTCACGAACATATACGATTGGAAATTCCTTTGCGCCTGTTTCCACCGTCCCCCGATTATATTGAAAACGCAATATTCCGGTGAATGCGCTG
Organism: bacterium; assembly: GCA_046093685.1. GTDB lineage: Bacteria > Bacteroidota > Ignavibacteria > Kapaibacteriales > UBA961 > UBA961. The sequence goes on along the minus strand of JBJTFZ010000180.1, from coordinate 24,371 downwards.
ATTTCCCCAAGGGGTCGCAAACCATATCTTCTTCGAGTTGACTTATAGATCTGTTTGCGTTGATCCATGTCATTGAGTTGAATTCTCAATTCATCATATTCTTTGCTGTCTGATTTGATATGCAATGCTTTTGCCAAATCATTGAGTTTCATCATCTCGGGAGCTGCTGCTTTGAGAATCTCAAGTATCTTTTCCGACAATTCTTTGTTTGGTTTTGGTGTTGGAGGCATGGATATGGAATCAATGTATAAGTGTTTTTCTAACCTGATCACTCAGCATGTTCAAGGGCAATGGACCATGTGCCAAAAGGGCATCATGAAAAGACTTCAATGAAAATTTCGGACCAAGTGTATTTTGTATTTCTTTTCGCAAAGCCATGATATGTATTTGTCCAAGCTTATAGGACAATGCTTGAGCCGGCCATACGATATATCGATCAACTTCGGATCTTGCATCAAGTTCGGAATTCCCCGTATATCTCATCATGAATTGCACTCCTTCTTCTCGATTCATCTTTCCGGTGTGAATACCCGCATCTATCACCAATCTGCATGCGCGCCACATTTCAAAAGCGAGTGAACCGAACCGTTGATGGGGATCATTGTACAATCCCATGTCATGACCCAAACTTTCCGCATATAAAGCCCAGCCTTCAACAAAAGCATTGATGCCCAATTGCTGTCTGAACCATGGGAGGCCCGGTAATTCTTGAGCAATTGCAATTTGAAGATGATGTCCGGGCACGGCCTCATGCAAGGCAAGGGCAGTCATGGTATGTTTGGGTCGCGATGCGAGATCATAAGTGTTCACATAAAAATATCCGGGTCTTGATCTGTCCAGTGGAGCCGAATAGTAATATGCCTGGGGAGCGGATACTGCTCTATATGCTTCAATCTCTTTCAAGTCATATTTCGATTTTGGCAATCTTCCAAAAAGCGATGAGAGTTTTGAATCCACGATGGACAATATCCTTCGATATTGATTCATCATAGGTTCTTTGTTTGCATAAAAGTTGGAAGGATTTTGTATCAAGTTCTTTCTGAATTCCGCTGCAGATTGCTTATGCCCAAGCTGTGTGACAACTTCCTGCATTTCTTTTTCAATGCGTTCAACCTCTCGAAGTCCCAAAGCATATATTGAATCCGGATCCATGTTCATTGTTGTTTGAGTACGAATCATGTATCTATAGAGTTTCTTGCCATTGGGTAATGCATGAATGCCATCAATAGTGCGTGCATTTTGGATATACTCAAAAAGCAGAAACTTGTGCAAATCAGAATATGCCGGCATGATTGCCGAATTGATTGCAGACATCACTTTGCTTCGAATGACATCCTTTTGCTTATCGGTGAATGATGAAGGAAACTGACTGAGAGGTTTTGCAAAGGGTATGCTGTCGGGATCTTTGGTGAAAAACGGATATACCTGTTCTGCTATCAGTTCAATGGAAAATCGCGTTGCAACAATCTTGGCATTAAGACCTTTTTTCATGTTTGCAATCACATCTTTCACTTGCTGTGGGAATGCATGCAATCTGGCAATATAATGGTCATAATCATCTACGGTGTTGAATGGGTGATACTCAATGATTTGTGGAAACCCGATATGAATGCCGTCTTGCTGGGTGAGTGGAATATAGTGCAGTTTATATTCTTCTGACTCCAACTGTTCTTGCAGATTCGTTTTGAAGAGTAGGAGAGACAATGAATCTTCTCCTTGCAATGATTTCACATCAATGTTTTCGGCCCTTTCAACAAATATCCTCAGTGAGTCATATCGTGCATTGATTGCTTGCTCTGAATAATCAGTGAGTTTATCATCAAAACGATGATCTCCATCATAGGTGGCTCCTTCAGGGAAGGAATGCATTGAATATTCTTTATGATCTGCGAATAGTTCCTGAAGTGCTTGCTGTGAATTGTTCAATGAACATGATGAGAGTACAACTGCCATAAAGATGCAGAAGAGAGACATGAATGAATTCATGAGAAAACCCGTGATATATGTCGTGACTGAGTAGGTCTTTGCATGGAATGTGAAGTGATTACAATTCCTTCAGAAGCATGGAGATGATATGCGAAGGCGTGATATTATCAGCTTCTGCGCTAAAATTCGTAATGATGCGATGACGCAAAACGGGTTCAGCCACCGCACGAACATCTTCTATCTCAGGTGTGAATGCACCACGCAGTGCAGCACGAGTTTTTGCCCCCAAAACAAGATATTGTGAAGCCCTCGGACCTGCCCCATAACTAAGGAGATCTTTGACTGACTTTGAAGAAGAAGTTTGTGGGCGCGTCGCTCTCACGAGTGAAACGGCATAGTTGACCACATTATCCGCAACGGGAATTTTTCTTGCGATGTCTTGAAAATGAATGATGTCTTGTGCAGACAAAATAGGTTTGATTTCAGGTTCGATTTCAGTTGTCGTTGATTTCACGATTTCCGCTTCTTCTGTTTCGGAAGGATAATCCAACCATAGATTAAACATGAAGCGATCCAACTGTGCCTCGGGCAAAGGATAAGTTCCTTCTTGTTCAATTGGATTTTGGGTTGCAAGAACAAAGAACGGTTGTTCCAAATGATAAGTCTTGCCACCATTGGTCACCGAATGTTCTTGCATGGCTTCCAATAAAGCAGCTTGTGTTTTTGGTGGTGTTCGATTGATTTCGTCGGCAAGAACGATATTGGAGAATATAGGTCCCTTCACGAAACGAAACTGTTTTTTTCCGGTTGACATATCGTCTTCAATCACTTCAGTGCCAGTGATATCGCTCGGCATGAGATCCGGTGTGAATTGAATGCGATTGAAGGATAAATTCAAAGATTTTGACAATGTTCTGATGAGCAGGGTTTTTGCAAGCCCCGGAACTCCAACCAAAAGACAATGTCCGCGAGAGAATAATGAAATCAGCAATTGCTCTATGATGTCGTGCTGACCAATGATTGCTTTTGAAATTTCTCTTTGTATGCTTTTGCTTGCTTCGGCCATTGATTGAACGGAAGCCAGTTCAGATTGATTGCTCATGTGTATCTATATGAATGCTGTGGGATGCTTTCGAAGAAAAATTGTTTCGTAAACGGAATCGATGTCACCAACCCTCGGCTGTTCCATTGCTATGATGTCGAGTATCCGATGCCCCTAAAATAACTCCTTCCCAGGGATTCACCGCTATACATTCTGCTATTCCAATCACTCGTTTTTGACCAAAAGCATAGCCCATCTGTTGAAGGCTTTTCATGGTTTCGGGGGTGAATGCGCCTTCTTCATAATCAATTTTGTCCGGCATCCATTGATGATGGAATCTGGGTGCTTGGACGGCTTTGGAAATGGGCATCCCGAAATCCAGACAATTTGTAAGAATATGGAGGACGGTGGTGATGATGGTGGACCCGCCCGGCGCACCAAGAATCAACCGTGGTTTGCCATTTCTGAGTACTATCGTGGGAGTCATGCTGGAAAGCATTCTCTTTCCCGGTTGGATGGCATTTGCAGTGCCACCCATCACGCCAAATTGATTTGGAGTATTTGGCTTCGCGGAAAAATCATCCATTTCATTATTGAGGAAAAAACCTGTTCCCTCCGCAATGAATCCCGAACCAAACCACGAATTGATGGTCGTGGTGACGCTCACCGCATTTCCGGAGGAATCAATCACCGAATAATGTGTGGTTTGATCACTTTCTTTTGCAAATGTTTTGGGATCTCCTGCTTGTATCGCAGATGATGGAATTGCACTTTGCTGTGGTATTCTTGAAGCGAGTTTGTCCGCATATCGCTGAGACAATAACATCGAGTAAGGAATATTCGTGAAATCCGGATCACCAAGATGTACCGTTCTGTCTGCATAGGCGAACTTCATTGCCGAAAGTAAGGCATGTGCATGCCTTGGAGAATGCCATTCGTTTTTTTTGAAGGAATAGCGATTCAAAATATTGAGCATTTGCATCAAAGCGATTCCACCTGAACTAGGTGGACACATGCTGATGACATCATAACCTTTATACGAACCTTTGACCACTTGCCGTTTGACTGCTGTATATTCCAAGAAATCCTGCTCGGACATGATCCCGCCGTTTTTGCTCATGGCTTTGGCTACCAAGCGCGGAATTTCACCCTTGTAAAAGCCATCCTTTCCTTTTTCTGCAATGAGTTTCAATGTTCGGGCAAGATCGGGCTGTTTCCATCGATCTCCTACCTTGTAGGGTATCCCATTCTTTGTCATCACTTTCATTGTCGATGAGAATTTTCGGAACAATGGCATGTCTTTTTCAAATTGCTGTATCATGGATTTATCAAGGATAAATCCATTTTCTGCCAAAGATATAGCGGGTGCCAGCACATCTTTGATTGACATGGTGCCATATTCTGCGAGTGCATCCAATAAACCGGCAACGGAACCCGGAACACCGCATGATAATGCTCCCTCACGGATTTTCTCATTCATCACATTCCCCTTTGCATCCAGATACATTGTTGTATGTGATTTCTTCGGCGCTTTTTCACGAAAATCAATCGCAATGGATTGTCCATTTTTGAGTTGGGCAATCAAAAATCCGCCACCACCGATATTGCCTGCTCCGGGATATGTGACGGCAAGAGCAAAACCGGTGGCCACTGCTGCATCAATCGCATTTCCTCCTTTCTTCAAAATGGAAGTGCCAACTTTTGATGCAATAGAAGAAACGGAGACAACCATTCCTCTTTTTGCTTTGGCTGAATGCGCATGAGCAGGATTGCATATTACAATGAACATTGCAATAACGGTTAGAATGCCGAATATGAATCTTGTATGCATGTTCACGATGATCTTCTTCTCCCAATCTTCGATGCCATCACAAAGAAACCGGGTATGGTATACAATGTGAGGATGAGTGAAAAGATAAGTCCGCCGACAACTGCGATACCCATGGAAATTCTACTTTCCGACCCTCCGCCAATGGCCAATGCGATTGGCAAAACTCCGAGAATCGTTGCGAGGGATGTCATGAGAATCGGACGGAATCTGCTTGTGGCAGCATCGATTACCGCATCAAAAGCAGGCAACTCTTTTTCTCTTTGATGTGCGAATTCAATAATGAGAATCGCATTCTTCGTCACGAGTCCGATGAGCATGATTATCCCGATTTGACTGAAAATATTCAGCGTTTGATTGAAATACCAAAGTGTGAACATTGCACCGGCCAAGGCCATTGGAACACATAACAATATGATGAGTGGGTCGAGAAAACTTTCGAATTGTGCAGCAAGAACAAGATAAATCAACAACAATGCAAGGACAAAAGCAAAGAGCAAACTAGAAGAACTTTCTTCGAAGTCTTTTGATGTTCCGGTCAATGCAGTACTATAGGATGGATCTAGAACATTGTTCGAAATCTCTCTCATTGCCTGTATTCCATCTCCAATTGTATATCCGGGTGCAAGACCCGCTGACACTGTAGCGGACACTGCGCGATTATAGTGATATACTGATGGTGGCGCACTGCTTTCTTCAAAATTCACAACATTGTCCAATTGAATCAGCGTATTGTTTGCAGAGCGTACATACATTGATTTAATGTCGGACACATCATTTCTGTCATATCGTTGTGCCTGACCTATCACCTGATATTGTCTGCCATCCTTCACGAAATATCCATAGCGCTGTCCTGCCAAGGCAAATTGCAATGTTTGTGAAATATCTGCGGTGTTCACTCCAAGACTCCTTGCCTTATTTCGATCTATTCCGAGACGCAATTCAGGTTTGGTGAATTTCAGATTCACATCCACAACTGCAAATGCAGGATTCTTTGCAGCTTCATCCAAGAATTTGGGAAGAACAGTTCTAATTTTTTCTATGTCCGTTGCCTGAATGACAAATTGTACGGGTAATCCACCAATGCCCGCACCACCGGTTGAAATGGTTTGTTCTTGAATCACCAATCCTTTTGCTTGAGGTAATTCTTTCACAAGTTGGGTCACATAATCACCAATCTCCATTTGGGAGCGCTTCCTTTGTTCTGGATCTGAGAGAAATAGTCTTACGAAAGCAGTGTTTGTGGAACTTGTTCCAAAACTAGGTGAGGTAACGGTCAATAGCGATTGAACTTCAGGCACCGAGTCTTTCAATAATTTGGAAATTGTTGAAACATAGCCGTCCATATATTCAAATGTTGCACCTTCATGCGCTGTGGCACTCACACGCATTCGACTTTTATCTTGCAATGGTGCTATCTCGGAACTTAATGTCTTGCCAAAAAACCAAATCATACCAAATGAAATGATGGTGACAATCAAAGAGGGTAGTGGATTGCTTATGAATACTTGCAGTGAGCGACGATATGTGTTGAGCAGGCGATTGAGAAATCCTTCAATGCTTTTGTATATGGCGCCATGAGATTGATGTGTTTTGATGAAACGGCTACTCATCATTGGTGTCAGTGTTAGTGACACAAATGCGGATATCAATACTGAGCCTGCTATCACTATTCCGAATTCTCGAAACAGCCTTCCCGTCAAACCTTGTAGAAATATGATGGGAAGAAAAACAGCTGCCAGAGTTATTGTTGTGGATAGTACCGCAAAAAATATTTCTTTTGAACCTTCATGTGCTGCTTTTACGGGGTTCATTCCTTCTTCGGTTTTTGCAAAGATATTTTCAAGCACAACGATCGCATCGTCAACGACGAGTCCGGTGGCAAGAACTATTCCGAGCAATGTCAATACATTGATGGAATAATCCAATACATACATCAGAAAAAATGTACCGATCAGTGAAATTGGAATGGCAATCACAGGAATGATTGTGGTTCGCCAATCCCGCAAAAACAAGAAAAGAATCATCACCACAAGAATGAATGCAATGATCAGAGTTTCAAGCACTTCTTTGAGTGAATCTTTGATTGAAACAGTTGTATCTAAAATCACCTTCAATCGTACATCGTCGGGCAATTCTTTTGTAATCTGCTCCACTCTTTTGTAAAATTCTTTTGCAATTGCAATATGATTCGAACCGGGTTGAGGGGTGATGGCCACTCCAAACATCGGTTTCCCATCCGTTCGTAATATTGTTTTGATGTTTTCTGCTTCGAGCTTGGCAATTCCGATATCAGAAAAACGAATCATGCGACCATCGATGGAGCGAATGATCAAATCATTGAAATCTTCTTCCGTTGAAAATCGACCCAATGTTCTTACGGTCACCTCGGTTGTATTTCCTTCGACGCTTCCTGAAGGTAATTCCACATTTTCTCTGTCCAGAGCGGATTTTATGTCGAGCGGTGTTAGACCATAGGCTGATAATTTTAAGGGATCCATCCACAATCGCATGGAATATTTTCTTTCACCCCAAATTCTGATTTCGGAAACACCGGGAATTGTCTGTAATTGTTTTTTGATGGTATTCGCCGCGATATCGGAAATCTCAAGAAGATTCCTTTCTTCACTCTGCACGGTCACCACGAGTATTGCATCTGAATTTGCATCTGCTTTTGATACCGCCGGGGGATCCATGTCTGCGGGTAATTGTCTTTGCACGCGGGCCACGCGATCGCGAACATCATTTGCCGATGTTTCCAAATCACTGTCCAGCGAAAATTCCACCGTGATCGTACTTGCACCATCACGACTGATGGAAGTCAATGAAGTGATTCCTGCGATGCCATTGATGGACTCTTCAAGAATTTCTGTGATCTTTGATTCAATCACATCTGCATTTGCTCCCGGATATGCCGCATTCACCGTGATGACCGGTGGATCAATAGCAGGGAATTCGCGAATACCCAAATAGGTGTAGCCTATGATTCCGAAAAGCACAATAATGATGGACATCACAATGCTGAGTACAGGTCTTTGTATACTGATTGAGGAAAGTTTCATTTGCGTCTCTTCATTGGTGGAAGCACGCCAATCAGGCCACGCAAGACTACTGATGCACAATGTGCGCCAAAGGAAGCGGGGATATAGGAGATGGTTCCATAATAGGATACTTTATTTTGAGTGTTTTCAGTCAATGCCAATGCTTGTTCGGAAACCTCCTCCGGTGAAAACACGGCAATGATTCCATGCCTGATATCACTTCTGTGAAGTCTCTTCTTTACATATCGAGCAAGTTTGCAATGATGCACCTTGCTGATATCGCATATATCAATCTTTGTTGGATCGGTTTTCCCTCCCGCTCCCATTGAACTTACGATTGGATATCCCTTTGCATGTGCTTTCTTGAGCAAACTCACTTTTGGAGCAACGGTATCAATGCAATCAACAACATAATCGTAAGGAGTTTCCAGCAATTCATCCACTATATCCCTTTCGATGAATGTTTTGTGAACCGTCAATTTCAATTCGGGATTGATGTCAAGCAATCGCTCGGCCATGACATCCGCTTTCCATTTGCCATTCGTGGAAATCAGCGCCGGTAATTGGCGATTGCGATTCGTGGTGTCCACGGTGTCACCATCCACAATCGTCAGCGCGCCAATTCCACCTCGTACAAGGAATTCCGCGGCAAATGAACCAACGCCACCCAGACCTATGACAAGGACATGTTTATCGAGGAGTGATCCAATTTTTTCTTCTCCATATAGCAAGGATGTTCTACTGTTCCAATGCGGTACTCTTGATTCAGATTGTTCCATATACCTGTTTGAAATGTGTTGCAATACGGCAAGTTAATTCTTCTGTATCAAGATTCAGCAATGAAGCACATCGCTCATATAGTTGCTCTATGGGGATGTCTTTGCCATCGGTCTCCAGAAAAAAGGGAATATCTTTCATGATGGACAGATACTCGCAGATGGGATGTCTGTCATCCATGAGCTCTTTTCCGATGCTCAATAAGATTCCTGCATCCAGAAGTTTTTCCGCCAAGTTTCGATTGCGATTGAATCCATGAATGATCCATGGAAAGTTTGGGCGGATCTCTCGGCGCAAGCGAAGAATATCTTCATGCGATCTCACGCAATGGATTATGAGCGGTTTGTCAATTTCTTGCGCAAGACGAGCTTGTTCTCTGAAAGCATCGATTTGTATTGTTTTGTCAACTGAGACAAATGTATCGAGTCCGCATTCTCCCACCGCAATGATGTGATCGGAATATGAACGAATCATCGAGATTGCATCATGAACATTCATTCGTGCCAAGGAATGAGGATGCAGTCCGAGCGTGAATGCATGTCCGGACCGGACGATTTCGGGAATCGAATCCAAATCTGCTTCGGAAATTGGGTCCAAAGCGAAAACTTGGAGGATTTTAGCCCTTTTCTCTATGTTTCCGACTCTATGAGTATGATTGTTTATGTACAAGGCGCGAAAAAAACTTTGCTTGAAGAAAAAAATTCTCTAATTTCGCTCTCTCTTTTTTGAGAGACAAAGCCAACTTAGCTCAGCTGGTAGAGCAGCTGACTTGTAATCAGCAGGTCATCGGTTCAAGTCCGATAGTTGGCTCCAAAGCCGAAATACATCATGTGTTTCGGCTTTTTTCTTAGCAAATATACGCACTTGATGCACCCGAATAGAGGTTGGTTTTCATCATGAATGCCTCATCACATACATCATCAATGCAGGAATTGCTTGATTTCCTGTTCTCATTGCACAGATTCGGTATCAAGCCGGGTTTGGAGCGTATTGCATCTTTATTGAACTTTTTGGGTAATCCGCATGAATCGCTTAAATGCATTCATGTTGCCGGTACAAATGGTAAAGGATCCGTCTGCTCACTTCTTGCAGCAATTCTGCAATCAGCGGGATATCGCGTCGGACTTTATACTTCTCCGCATGTTCGCATATTTAATGAACGCATCAGAATCAATGGGGATATGATAACCGATGAGGAAATCTCATCATTGGCGGAGCGAATGATGGAAGAGATACAAAGAGAGCACACCACATTCTTTGAAGTAACCACAGCAATGGCTTTCTTGTATTTTGCTGAACAAAAGGTTGACTTTGCAATTATCGAAACGGGTATGGGTGGAAGACTTGATGCAACGAATGTGATTCAACATCCATTGGCCACTGTGATCACTTCGATAGACTTTGATCATACGGAATATCTTGGAAATGATTTGGAAACGATTGCGGGTGAAAAAGCAGGGATTTTCAAAAAGGGAAGTCCTGTGATTATCGGCGAAGAACGAAGCGCACTCATTGATCTGTTCAAATCAAAAGCTTCTTTTGTAGAAGCAGGGCCTATTGCGGTAGTGAATGAACTGTGTGAACTGACGGATATCCGTATGCGCACTGACTTCACAATGGACATTGATTGCCTCATCAAAGGTGTGCAATATCATGGATTGCATTCAGACCGTGTGGGTATGCATCAAGCAAGAAACATCATGACAACGCTACTTACATTGAAGCAATTAGAAGATGTTTTGAAGATTGATGATCAATCATTGAGAAAAGGCATTGCTTCTTGCGCCTCCATGACGGGCATTCTTGGGAGGATTCAACAGGTAAACAATGATCCACTCATTGTTTTGGATGTGGGGCATAATGTTGCATGTCTGAAGCGTTTGAAAGAAACTCTTCATGCTTGTGGCCATACTCATGAGAAATGGGAAATAGTATTTGGTGCGATGAAGGATAAACCTATAAAAGAGATGCTTGAGATATTGTCGCCAATGACGAGGGTTCTACATTGTTGTTCGCCAAATATCGAAAGAGCAATGCCAAGCGATGAATTATATTCCATGGCAATTGAAACATCAATTCATGCCATGGTGCATTCATCAGTTGAAGATGCCGTGAATTCCGCATTGGCTTCCGGTAATAGTGTTTTGATCACCGGATCATTTTACCTTGCCGATGAAGCGGTAAATGCTCTTGAGCACAGAGGCATCTTCATCAATCACTCAAATCATCGCCGGGAAGGGGAGTGAAAGGCAGTCTCATTGGCAAATCGGCAGTAGCCCATGCGGTATGGGAACACAGCGTGGCAATTTTCACCAATCTGTCCATATCCAATTTGCTTATCTCATCACTCACTTTGTGATAATCTTCATGTTCACCGGTATAATAGAACAATACCGGAATTCTTTTCATAGCAAAACTTGCTTGATCACTTCTGAAAAAGTACTGTTCAATCGTATAGGATAAATGCATAGAATCTGATTCAAACAATGTTCTATTCATTTCTGCATTGAGATTAGCCAATTCTTTGCATCGAGTGTTTCCGCCGATGTATAATGTGTCATTGAGGCTGCGTCCTATCATGTCCATATTCAACATTGCCACGCAATTTGCGATTGGCAATGGTGATGAATCCACAAATGCTTTGGAACCAAGCAAACCTTTTTCCTCACCTGAAAATCCCACAAAAACGATGGATCGCTTTGGCTTATCGGGAGCATTCGCCAATGCCTCGGCAGCAACCATCATTCCTGTTGTCCCACTGGCATTGTCATCGGCACCATTAAATATAGAATCCTTTGCAGGATCATTGGGTCTTGATGAACCAACATGATCATAATGGGCTCCGATCACCAAATATTCATCCGGAAGTTCATCCCCTTTTATCATTCCCATGACATTCTTCACCTCAACTTTTTCTGAGCGCAGAGAAGTTTGAAATGATAATATCTCGATGTCAGGTAGAATTCGTGACTGCGTCACAAGCAATGAATCTATGTTCTTTTGCCATGCTTTCAATGTATCAATTGAGCCAAAGACAAGCTCGGCAAAACGCTCGCCTGCACTCACAACTGGCAGATTGGGTGCATCTGCTTTTTTTCTCGATAAAGGAAGTGCATCAGCAGGCATATTTGGATATAGCGAAGGCCATGGATATGCCATGGGTCGAATTTTCAATGTATTCAAAGGAGCAGACAGTACGATCACACCGACAGCTCCACGCTCTGCTGCATTCTTGATTTTTGATTGCATGCGTGAATATTTTGTGAATTTCTTGCCATCGAATATGCTGTTTTCATTTTCCATTTGAGGCTCACCGCGGAGAATGACCACAACTTTTCCTTTAACATCCAGATTTGTATAATCATCATACTTGTATTCTGTTGCGGTGATTCCATAACCTACGAATGCAAGTTGAGCATATTGAGCAATTCCCGATCCGGAATATTCAAATGGAACGAAATCGTCTTTTAATTTCATTTCATCAAGCATGAAACCCTTTTTGACTTGCAATATCGTGGGTTTGTCAAGATGGAGTCTTTCCAGTGTATATGAATGAACATAAGAACCATTCACGGGAAGGAGCCCCATTCCTTTGAACTCACTGATGATATAGTCAGCCGCATTTTCCAATTCCTGACTGGGCGTATTTCTTCCCATCATTTCATCGGATGCAAGTTTTCCGATATGGGTTTTTGCTCTCGAGAGAGATAATTCAGGAAGGGAAATAGTCGGACCTTCCGCATGCATGATTGAAATCGTCAGAGAACAAATAAAAAGGATATAAACAAACAATGTATTCATGACATTACAACTTTGAAGTATGAAATTTCTGTGGGATATCGTGTCGCTCTTTGATCAACACTTTTATCTTCGACAAAATCTGTGTTTCTTCTTCCTGAGAAACCTGCATTTGCAATCTTCTTTGGAGCTCTTGGAGTTCAAGTTCCAAATGTTTCAATCGTAGGGATGCCAATGATTCAATCAGAAGTCTTTCTTCTACATTTTCAGGAATGCGTACCTTGAAATTCGACCAATTAGCGCTCAGAACAATTTTTCCAAAAAGGATTTCCATGAGTAATTCACGAACATCTTCATCGAGATCATTCCGTTCGGACAAAACCACATAGGGAGGTCGAGATCCATGATTGACAAATGCCAAGATGATTTCTTCATATAATTTGGCAGCCATTTCAGTGAGAAAAGCTTGCTTTGTGATATTCAATTTCACACATAGTGTTTTCAGAGAAGGTTCATGTGTCAAAGCAAGATGAAGAATCTCTTTTTCCTCGGGCAAAACGCGCGATTGCTGCAATGGCTGAGCTTCACTCTGATTGCCTGATGAATCAATATCTTTCGTTATTCGCTGAAGCGACTTTGCATTCCGATTGAAATTATTGTTTGGCTGACGAACTTTTCGCAATTCATCATAGACATGCGAAAGTTGTCCATGGCTTAGATGCAAAGAGTCAGCAATATTTTGAATATAAAAATCATGTTGAAGGACATCGGGTATTTTTGCGACCGTTTCAATCAAAGATCGAATGCATTTTGCTTTTTCTGCAGGACTATCCAAGAGTCCTTGTTTTCTAAAAGATTCGATTGAAAATTGAATGATGGTCAATGCTTGTTCAATTGATCTTCGAAAAGCCTCAGGCCCACGATTCCTCACGAAACTGTCGGGATCTTCTCCATCGGGCAAAGCAATCAGCCGAACATCAAAACCTTGTTCTATTGCAAGTTCAAGTCCGCGTAATGCCGCTTGCTCTCCAGCCGAATCACCGTCATATACGATGAATATCTTTTTTGTATACCGAGACAGCAATTGCAATTGCTCGTGAGTGAGTGCGGTTCCACTGCTTGCCACTGTATTGGAGAATCCAGCTTGAACGAGAGATATGGTATCGGCATATCCTTCTGTCAACAGTGCATGGCCTATAGATCGAATTGATGACTTTGCTTGTGCTAAACCATAGAGTACTCGACTCTTGTCATAGATCAATGATTGAGGTGAATTGATATACTTGGGTTGATTGTCATCTTCTTGCATTCTTCTTGCACCAAAGCCGATGACTTTTCCCAAATGATCGTGGATGGGGAACATTGCGCGTCCACGAAATCGATCATATGCACTATTGTCTTTTTCTCTGCGAAGGATCAATCCGGCATCTTCCATTGCTTGTTCCGAAAAACCGGCTTTGGAAAGATGTTCCAATGTCTGTGTCCAAGAATCGGGAGAAAATCCAAGACCGAATAATTCTTGAATCTCATCATCAAATCCTCTTTTGAGAAAATAGGAATAAGTGGATTGTCCCGAAGAAGATTTTAATTGCTTTCTGAAATATGATTCAGCCTCTTCCATCACTTTATATGCCGATTCCCTTCTGGCGAATCTCTGTTGTGCTTCCGGATCTTTGATTTCATCTTCAGGCAAAGGAATACCCGCTCTATTGGCGAGCATTTGAATCGCTTCAGGGAAAGTCAAGCCCAATTTGGACATTGCATAATGAAATACATTCCCACCTTTCCCACATGAAAAACACTTGAAAATCCCCAATTCCGGATTTACATTCATTGAAGGTTTTTTGTCCGGATGGAAAGGGCATAAACCCAAATATCCCTTGCCCGAACGCTTAAGCGTGACAGATTCGCTGATTAAATCAACGATGTCAGTGCGATGGCGTATTTCGTCCAGAAGATGTTCGGGATACAACATGTCAGCGATTGGGAGAAATGATTAATCGATGTTTCAATAATGTGGGATTTGTTCCCAATACTGTAATACCTGCGGGAACGATGAATGTCGGGGTCACATATCCGGATGAGTCTTCAATCAACTGCGGATAATAGACCACGGCTTTAATGTCATCCGCACTCAATGATGATATGCGCTTCACACCCCCGCGAACAATGGCGGTGATTCTCGTGGGTTCAATGCTGTGTTCTCCATTGTCCGGACCGCCAACGATTGATATGGGAATGTCAGTATATGTCATCTCGGTTATCTGTTGTATGTCACCGGAAATGGTGACTTCTTTGATTGCACTTGTTACTAGATTCTGAAGTGTGTCCTGCAATGGCACCGTAAATGAAAACGGACCGGTCAAATCGGAAAATGCTATGTTCTTTGTGGCCCAACTTCTCAATGTGGGTATGATTGATGAATTGCCACGAATCACGATGCTATCAGGCTCCACTTTGATTTTGCCGACAAGCATATAACCCTTTCCGGGATTGATTGACACTCGTGATTTCACAGGAACTGTTTGCCTGAACAGCATGCCGGTCTTCAAAGAAATTGATTCAGGCAACAATTCCACCACTTTTTCCAAACTCACGGTTGGCGTTATACCTTGAAGTAAATCTGTTTTTGTAAGTTCTACAAGACCGTCCGATGTGATTTTGGTTTTGCTTAAATCAATCCTACATTCCTTTCCTGAACTGAAATATTGCATATACAACAATTGCCATCCGGAAGTACGCAATTTTACCGAGATTGACGAGGGTGGCTCCACTTCAAGAGAGCGTTCCTCGGGTAAATCCAATACCAATGGATAGGTGACATACACGGTTGTCGGCATTGTCATGCTTACATAACCCCATAAACCCAGTGCCAGCACAATGGAAAGAAGAATGGGCATTATTGAGGGTTTGTTTGTCATGAACCTTTAAATCAAATGGATGATTGCCTGCAAATTTACAAAACTCCTATGTCTGCTTCGGGACTTTTCCTTTGTGGAAGCCGTTTCAACGGTAAATAATGATATTTTTGACCATTCAATTCTTTTGTTGTTTTCATGCGCATTGTTTTTCGCCATATCATCAGTACTTTCTTCTTCCTGACATTGTCTTTGGGGTTGATGAATTGTGCCCAAAACAAGCAAAACGGGAAAATCCGGATTGTTGCAACAACCGGCATCATCGGCGATGTGCTTCGATCATGTCTGGATACATCCGCAGTGATTGATGTACTCATGAAACCCGGTGTGGATCCACATCTGTACAAAGCAACGGCAGGCGATGTTTCACTATTGATGAATGCGGATATCATCATTCACAATGGACTTCATCTCGAAGGTAAAATGACCGAGGTATTGCACAAGTTGTCAAAAAAGAAGTTCATACTTGCAATGTCCGATCAACTTCCGAAAGAGCGACTTCGATTGATTGATGGTGCGCATGACCCTCATCTTTGGTTTGATGTGAAATTATGGAGCACTTCACTCAAGGGAGTATTGAATAAGGTAAAAGACCGATATCCTTCCTTGATTTCAAAGAATGAACAACGCATCAATGATTATCTACACCGTTTGTATACTTTGCATCAAACAACAGATTCCTTGATAGAACTGATTCCGAAAAAGCGGAGAATTCTCATCACAGCTCATGATGCATTTGGTTATTTCGGTGATGCATACGGAGTCAATGTTGTTGGTTTGCAGGGGATGTCCACGCTTAGTGATTTTGGGATGAATGATTTGCAGCGCATAGGTGACATCATCATCCATTCCGACATTCCTTCCATTTTTGTGGAAATGTCCATTGCACCAAGATCAATGGAATCATTACTTCACAATGTGCGTTCTCGTGGTGGCAATGTGAGCATCGGCGGTAATCTCTATGCTGATGCTCTGGACTCTCCGGGAACAAAAGCCGGAACATATGTCGGCATGATTAAACATAATGTATCAACTATTTCACAAGCATTGCGATGACCATGATCCCTCTTGATGATATTTCTTCTCTTCGAAAAGAATATAAGCGTGGAGATTTGATTGAACATTCGGTTCCGGATGATCCCATTCAATTATTTGCTCAATGGTTTTCCGAGGCCGGTCCAATGGGTATATCAGAACCAAATGCAATGATTCTCGGAACTGTTTCCGCATCAGGCAAACCATCCTCCAGAGCAGTGCTTCTCAAAGGTTTGGAGAATGGATCTTTTGTGTTCTTCACCAATCACCAAAGTAGGAAGGCTCAAGAAATTCAGCAAAATCCTCATGTTTCCCTCGTGTTTTTATGGCTGGAAGCAGAAAGGCAAATACGAATCGAGGGTATTGCCCAAAACATTTCCAAAGCCGACAGTGAGGCGTATTTTGCCACTCGCCCAAGAGAAAGTCAATTGGGTGCTTGGGCATCCGAACAAAGCAAGCCCATCGCTTCTCGCGTGGAACTTGAACAGCGTTTCAAAGACATGGAACAACGATTTGAACATATCGAGAAAATTCCCATGCCCGAATTTTGGGGTGGATATGCCGTATCGCCCACCATCATTGAATTTTGGCAGGGAAGAATCGGTCGATTGCATGACCGCATCGTTTATGAAAAGCATGGTGATGCCTGGACCAAACATCGTTTAAATCCATGACATCACCTTGGCGTCACTTCTGCGATTCCAATTCTCTCAGCAATGCCTGTTTTTCGATTTCAAGCTGCCTGATTTTTCTTTCAAGATTATCCAATTCTTCAGGCATCGAATCAATTTCAATTCTGAGTTTACTCGCCGCTTCATCCACCAGATCGATTGCTTTGTCGGGAAGAAATCGGTCGGTGATATATCGTGATGACAATTGCGCAGCAGCGACGATTGCGGGGTCTGTGATCCGAACTCCATGATGCACTTCATAGCGCTCCTTCAAACCACGCAATATCGAGATGGTATCGTCTATGCTGGGTTCTTCAACGAGAACTTTTTGAAAACGGCGCTCAAGTGCAGGATCTTTTTCAATGTACTTTTGATATTCGTCCAATGTGGTTGCACCGATGCATCGCAAATCTCCTCTTGCCAATGCCGGCTTTAAGATATTTGCTGCATCCATTGATCCTCCTGTTGCACCTGCCCCGATGAGAGTGTGCAGTTCATCGATGAATAGAATTATTTCTCCATCGGAATCGGTGACCTGCTGAACGATAGCCTTCAAGCGCTCTTCAAATTGTCCACGAAAGCTTGTACCGGCCACTAGTGCGCCGAGATCAAGCGCGACAATGGTTTTGGATCGAAGGGTGTCCGGCACATCTCCGCTGATGATTCTTTGAGCAATGCCTTCAACAATGGCTGTTTTTCCAACTCCGGGTTCGCCGATGATAACGGGATTGTTTTTTGTTCTTCGAGAGAGAACCTGAAGAATTCTTCGTATTTCATCTTCTCTACCAATCACGGGATCGATTTTCCCTTTGCGAGCTTCATCATTCAGTATGCGACCATATCTTTGAAGCGCTTGATATTTGTCTTCTGGGTTTTGATCAGTGACTCTTTGCGTGCCACGAGTTTCAACAAGAATTTTCTTTATGGTTTCTTTGTTGATGCCTTGATCTTTGAGCAATTGCGAAGCAGATGACTTCACTTCAGAGCATGCAATGAGAAGATGCTCAACGCTTGCATATTCATCATTCATGGATTTTGCTTCCTGCAATGCGAATTCAAGCACGGCATTCAAATCCTGAGAAACATAATTGCCTGTTGAACCCGATACTTTTGGCAATGAGCCCATGCTCTCATTGAGTTTGATTTTTAGATAATTGATATTTGCACCGACTTTCTGAAGCATCGGTGGTACTATTCCGGCTGAATCCTGAATCATTGCTGCAAGAAGGTGTATCGGCTCTATGGACTGATTTCCATATCCATGAGCGATTTCCTGTGCTGTTTGCAATGCTTCCTGCGATTTCAAGGTGAATTTTTGAACATTCATTGTTGCACCTCATTACACTGTGTCATATTCTTACCTGTTTTTTGTTCATAAACAGGGTCAATGACGAAGAACAGGTAAAGAAATTTCCTTTGGCCTGAGCAAGTCCGTATTTTGCATCATCATTTGCATATCAGAATCATGTACATTCGCTCCATCATCATAGAACAACTCAGGAATCATGAGCATACTTCATTGATATGCTCTCCTGGACTCAATATCATCAGCGGACTCAATGGGGCAGGGAAAACCACCGTTCTTGAAGCAATCTCCATTTGTGGACTTTCAAAATCATTTTTGCCCGGCACCGATTCGGATCTCATTCAGCGAGGGAAGGATGCATATACCGTATCACTCATTGCCTCTTCTGATTTGGGAGTTCCGTATAAAGTCGGAGTCCGCTATGTTGATGGTCAAAGAAAATTGATCAATACCAGCATCGGCGATCGCATGAACCCAAAAGACATTCTCGGTGAACTTCCCTTGATTGTTCTTTCACCTGATTTCAAGGAAATCACATTTGGCTCTCCGGACGATAGAAGACGATTCATGGATGCATTGCTATCACAAGCCAAACATGTATATGTAGATTCTGCAATCACATTGCGAAGAGTGCTGAAACAAAGAAATGCTCTTTTGCAAAAGGCAAGAATGCAAGGTGTTCGTCCTGATGATGCTTTGCTTGAAGTATTGACTGCATCTATGATTGAAGCCGGCTCAATGCTTGCGTCTTTGCGCGCTCAATTCATTAGAGATTTCACGCCACATTTTATGTCGGCTTATGAGACAATGGCAAGAAAAAATGAGCATGTTGGCATTACCTATGTTCCGGATAGCGCTCGTGGAAATGAATTGTCCACAAAAGAAGATTTCAGCGAAGCATATATGATGGCATATCATTCATTGAAAGAGGATGAAATTCGTAGGGCGACAACATTGTTTGGTCCGCAGAAAGATGATTTGGAGATTTCAATCAATGGGGGAAGGGCAAGAGAAACAGCATCGCAAGGACAACATAAATCTTTACTCATCAGCATCAAGTGGGCGGAGTTTACCTATTTGAGAGATGTTCGCAGTGAAACTCCGGTTTTACTCTTTGATGATATTTTCAGCGAACTCGATGGAGAAAGAACCGCAAGAGTATTGCAACAAGTTCTGGACTCAGGCGCTCAAACATTCATCACGACCACGGAAGGGGAAAAATTACTTGGGGCATTGCCAATGAACACGGAATATGAATTGTTCATTGCGCCTTTTGGGTGAGATTTACTGCTTCCTCACCACTTCATCATAGGGAACCCTGAATCTCGGACCCCAAACACCTTTTTCGGTTCCTTGACCTATGGCGATGATCATATTTATTTCGGATCTTCTTGGCAATTTGAGCATCTTTTTCACGCGTGATTCATCAAACCCCTCCATTGGGCAGGTATGATATCCGGCCGAAGCAATGGAGAGCATGAAAGTTTGAGCCGCAAGAGCGCATGATTTGTGTACAGTGATGCGTTGTTGAGCAGCCCCACCTGCTCTAAAAAACGGACCTTTCAGTCCCATTGCAAAACTTATTGTTTTGCGAATCATGCCCATCAATCCAAAAGGATCACGCATATACATGAATGGCATGAGTTTGCCATAATAGTTCAATCCTGCTTTTTGTATTGCAGTTACTTCGCCCTGAATGGTTGTTTGTATCTGTGCGATATTCCACTTCGATCTTGACTTCCATAAATCTTGTCTTGTTATGAATACCACAAGATGTTTCGCGGTACTTGCCGCCTTTTGGTCCAAACATAATGGAACAAAAGCATTCAGCATTTCCTTGGAGTGAATCCAGTGAAATTCCCATAATTGCATATTGCTGCTATTGGGAGAAAGTATCGCATGTTGCAGGGCTTGTTCAATCACTGCATCCGGTATTTCAATGGCGGGATCGAATGCTCTGTTCGATCGCCTGTGATGCACTATTTCATCAAATGCTTGTTCATTACCGTGCATAGTGTCAATGTCTTTTGACTGATTCAAGAAGGATCTCTGAGATATCTTTTACTTGCACCTGATCTATTTTGTCGGAGGCTTTTACACCGTCGGTAATCATTGTCGAGCAGAATGGACAATTCACGGCAATGGTCGAGGCTCCTGTTTCAAGTAATTCATTGGTTCGGGTAATATTCACTCGATCACCAACGGTTTCTTCCATGAACATTCTTCCACCACCGGCACCACAACAAAATCCGCGATCTTTTGCTCGCTCGGGTTCCAGCACGGAAAGTCCGGGGACATTTTCCAGAAGCGCGCGAGGTGCTTCATATTCTTCATTGTATCGTCCGAGATAACATGAATCATGATATGCAATGGCATTCTTGCTGAGTGAGGCTTTGTCTGCATCAATGGAAAGTCTGCCGGAATCAATCAGATCCTTGATATACTGCGTATGATGCATCACTTCATAGTTGCCGCCAAATTGCGGATAATCGTTTTTCAATGTATTGAAGCAATGCGGACATGTCGTGACGATTGTCTTTACATTATACGCATTCATTGTTTCAACATTCATTGTTGTGAGCATCGTTGCCAAATACTCATTACCGGATCTGCGTGCCGGATCTCCCGTGCATCGTTCTTCGGTACCGAGTATGCGGAAATTGATATTTGACAATTGCATGAGTTCGGCGAATGCTTTTGTAGTTTTTTTTGCTCTATCATCAAAATTCCCTGCGCAACCAACCCAGAATAATACATCCATTTCGGGATCTTCGGCAACTGTTTTGATATTCATTCCTTCGGTCCACAAAGCTCTGTCTTGTTCGCTGAAACCACCCCAAGGAACTGAATTTGTTTCCATGTTCCCATAAATGTCCGGAAGCAAAGCACTCTCTTCATTGAATGAAGATTCCATCATCACCATCGAACGACGCATACCCACGATTGCAGGTACATGCTCGATATTGACGGGGCATTCTTCCATGCATGCTCCGCATGTGGTACATGCCCAAAGTGCATCGGGATTGACATAATCACCAATGAGCTTTTTGTTCCAAATCGTCTGTTCTTCTTCATTGAGGAGTATCGTGAAGAGTTCGCGCTCCTTGGCATCGAATTCACTCGATTGCTTGCCGGACAAAATCCCGTCCACGGCAGTGCGTACATCTCCGCGAGAAGCATTTTTATTATAGTCAGTGATTTTGTCGATCAAAGGCGCCTTTTCAATCACGCGATCGTGAATCCCGATGATCACCATGCGGGGATCCAACACTTTACCTGTTTGATTGGCCGGACATACACTTGTGCAACGACCACAATGGGTGCAAGTATAACTATCGAGAAATGTCTTCCATGAAAAGTCCTCGATATCTGTAACGCCATATTTCACCAATGACTCATTCTCGAAATCAATTTTCTCCAATCGATTAACAGGTCCCAGATTGCTGAAAAAGACATTCGGGATTGAAGTCAAAACATGCAAATGCTTACTGAATGGAAGATAATTCGTGAATGAAAAAATGAGAATCATGTGCATCCACCAAAAAATCTCGAAACTTAGATGTCCTAGCGGAAGGATCGCGGCGAGTGAACTCGCTACGGGGCGTACCGCCCAAGAAAAATCCTCGCCCATGGCAACTCGAGCTGTGTTTTGCAAAAGCAATGAAGTAACGATTGAGAAAATCGTGAGAAGAATCATTCCCGCTTCCACTTTCTCATGTTCCACTTGCAAACGCTTCACTTTGGTGACATATCGCCTCCACAGTGAGAGTGCGGTACCCAATATGATCATCAAACAAAAAATATCGGTGAGTACTGTTATTCCGGAATATATCGGACCAAGGAAATTGAATGACCAAGCCGGATTCAATCCTTCAAGGACGCCCTCTGCAGCAGAGAAAAGAAGAATGAGGAAACCCCAAAAAATTCCTGCATGAATTGGACCGGCCACTTTGTCACGAAGAATTTTGGTTTGAGCAAAACCAACAAGCAATGTTTGCTTAATTCTTTCAGGAAGAGACATAAGCCTGTCTTCAGGTTTTCCAAAAGAAAGGTAGCGGACAAGTTTGCCTGCATTTCTTGCGAATACTCCACCGGCAATTGACAAAATCATAAGGAAGAGAGTACTTTTAGTTTCCATGAACGCACATTCGAGAATAATTGTTGGTATTTAAGTGCCTGAAGGCATGACAAATATACCAAGTCTGCACTATCTTATCGGTGTCGAATCTTGAAATGAAATGGGAAATTCCTTGAAAATCAACAGATTTGCACTCGTGCTAAGCCAAACTGAAACATGCACATACTCATTTATCATGCATACAATACGCCTCTACATATCATTGCTTCTGCTTTTCCCATGTTTATTGTGGGCTGATTCAAGTTCGAAGTTGTTTCGACTTCAATCGCCTGACTCAACAGGAATCACATTTTTCAATAGACTGGTTGAAACAGAAGAGTTCAACTATGCCAGACAGTTCTTTGTGTACTTAGGTGGGGGAGTTGCAGTAGGTGATGTGAATGGTGATGGATTATCCGACCTGTTTTTTACGGGAATGCAAGTGCCGAATGCACTCTATCTCAATAAAGGAAACTGGAAATTCGAAAATGTGTCAAAGTCAGCAGGCTTTCCGGATACTGCAGCCATCTGTTTTACCCCTTCATTCATAGACATCGATGGCGACAATGACCTGGATTTATATGTATGCAGATTCAATGAGCCGAATCATCTCTATATCAATGACGGAACAGGGAAATTCACGGAGAAAGCAAAAGAATTCGGTTTGGCATTTGAAGGAAAATCGGTGCAAGCTGTGTTTTTTGATTATGATCATGACAATGATCTTGATTGCTATATCGCTCAAAATGGATTCACTGCCGGGGGGTATGCTCAAATTGATGGATACTCCGACAAACTTTTTCGGAATGATGCAGGTACATTCATAGATGTGTCCAAACAGGCAGGAATTGAAGATGATCGATATGCATTGAGCGTTTCACTTGGTGATGTGAACAATGATGGTTGGACCGACATCTTTGTAGCAAATGATTTTGAAGCAAGAGATTTGCTTTATGTCAATAATAAAAACGGGACATTCACTGATATCGCTCCATCTAAACTTCGCCATACATCTCATTTTTCGATGGGTTCCGATATTGCCGATATCAATAATGATGGCTGGATGGATATCCTTTCCGTTGACATGATGCCACATGATCATGAACGCCGCATGACACAAATGACCACCCCAAAAGTATTTAGTCCATACTTCGATTCCACTTCCATGATTCGAAATGTGCTACAACTGAATTGTGGCGATTTGAACTTTTGTGATATCGGATATCTCGCGGGTGTCGCCGAAACTGATTGGAGCTGGTCATCATGGATTGCTGATTTGGATAATGATGGATTTCAGGATATATGCATCGTGAATGGAATCAATCGCGATGCGATTGACATGGATGTGGCAAGCTATGCCGTAAAGAAGAAGACGGATAAATTCATGTGGCTGCTGAATGGAATGGCAAAGACTCGACTTCGGAATTATATGTTTCGCAATACGGGGAATCTGCAATTTGAAGATATCAGTGATACATGGGGTTTCTCGGAAAAACTAAGCACAAATGGAGCGATCTATGCGGATCTAGACAATGACGGAGATCTTGATGTAGTGCTTAATAATATCGACTCCACCATGGCGGTGTATCGGAATTATTCCAGTGAGCAAAAGAAAGGCTCATTTATCAAGATTGCATTGAATGGGCCGGGAAAAAACACGAAAGGACTTGGAACAAAAATTCACGTCATCACAAAAAATGCAAAGGGAAAAGAGGAACACCACTTCAAGGAAATGCATGTGAATAGAGGATTCTTGTCATGCACAGAGCCGGTTCTGCATATCGGATTGGGTTCTGCAGTTTCCATCAAAGAGATAAATGTATATTGGCCGGGGAATATTAAGCAACAAATTAAAAAAGCGAATATCAATTCATTGTTGACAATCGAATATGCATCCGGAAAAGAAACTCCGCAAGTGACACAAGCGACAACCTTATTTACACCTCTTTCTCCGGAAAAGTCGCTTGATTAT
>JBJTFZ010000179.1:0-28654 GCA_046093685.1 bacterium | reverse complement strand
CGATGGCTTCAATGCTCGAACAGAGCAATATGAAGATTTGATCAAAGCCGGTGTTATTGATCCAACGAAAGTATCACGCGTTGCTCTTGAAAATGCGGCATCCGTTTCAAGCTTGCTTCTTACTACAGAGGCGACAATCGTTGAAAAGCCAGAGCCGGAAAAACCAATGCCTGCAATGCCTCATGGTGGCATGGACTATTGATGAACATGTGAATATTCCTTCGGGAATATTCCATCCCGCACAAAGAAATGGCTCTCGCAAGAGAGCCATTTTTGTTTTTATAGAATTCCTGCTTTTTGCAAAGCCTTTCTTAGTATCTCTTTATTTTCAGGGAGCAAAGGTTGCATTGGAAGTCGATACTCCTCTTTGCATAAACCCATCATGGAGAGAATCCCTTTTACTGGAATGGGGTTTGTTTCAATGAAATTCAACTTCATCAAATCGAATAATGCATAATGCATGGAGCGGGCCTCTTCCCATCTTCCTTGTAAAGCGGCATTGATGCATGCGCCGAATTGGGCCGGAGCATAATTGGACAAAACAGAAATCACTCCATGACCACCCGATGCAATGATTGGGAGCGCGAGTGAATCGTCACCGGCAAGTACAGTGAAATGCTCAGGTCGATTCCGAATGATCTCCATTATCTGTTCCAAATCGGCCGATGCTTCTTTAGTTGCAAGAATATGAGGATGGCGTTCTGCCAATGCCAATTGCGTTTCAGCAAGCATATTTGATGCAGTTCTGCCCGGAACATTGTAGAGAATTTGAGGAATATCACAAGATTCGGCTATAGCGGAAAAATGAGCAATCAATCCACGCTGGGTTGGCTTATTGTAAAATGGAGAAACAAGCAATACTGCATCTGCACCCAATTCTTTTGCTCTTTTTGTCATCATAATTGCGGCCATGGTATCATTCGATCCGGTACCCGCAATAACGGGTACTCTTCCCGCAGCATGTTCTACGGCTGTTCGAATAACCGAACATTTCTCATCTACACTCATCGTCGCGCTTTCCCCTGTTGAACCACATGGAACGATAGCCGTTATTCCATTGCTTATTTGCATGTCAATGAGATTTTTCAGGGATGCATGATCAATCGATCCATCGCTGTTCATAGGTGTGACAAGTGCCGTGATTGTGCCGGTAAGTGGAAATTTCATCATTGCAATACTCTTAAAGATAAAATACAGTGGTCAAACCGATACTCGGTAAAATGGGAAATTCAAATTCAAAGTTGAACCATGAGTTTGATGGTTTCTTTTCAATCTCGGAGTGACTAAGTTCGAACATTACTCCTCCGTCCAATTGCAAAGCAACCGTTTTAGACAATCCAAATTCATGTCCGAATCGAAGATGTGCATAGGTATAATCATTGATTTCAAATTCGCCATCTTCATGCATTGCGGAAATTCCAACTTTTCCATACCATGCTTTTTGACCCGTAGATGCATATGAATCAAACAGATGGATCATGCAATCCGCCGTAAATGTGAGTAAACTTCCGGAAGTTGGAAATGAACCTGCATTGACCCCAATTTCGATGTCATCAAACCGATAGCGCGCGCCAAGATGCACGAATTCCGGAAGTGAAAACCCCACCACACCTCTCACTTTGGGAAGAGAATCCGTTGGTAATTCTTGCGCACTCAGGGTGGACAAAGATCCCGTGCACAATAGGCAGATAATCAAGCGATGTAAAAGCACATTCATGTTAATCACTGTGAAGAGTGTGTGAATCAAACAATGATGTTTTGACAAATGCATCAATCTCAGATTCTTGAATCGCGAGATGTTTTGCAATAACAGATTTCAAACCTTGTGTTTCAACAGTGGCATCATGCAAAAACCTTTTGAGTCCTGAACCACCTGAGACATGAAACACATGTTTGCATATCAATGCACCAAAGGTATAAAATGCCATGGATTCCTTTTGTCCTGCATGCAATACAGAATCAATCAACAATGTATTTGGTCTGGCAACATACTCTTTTGCCATTACTTTACTTAGAGTTTCATAGGATTGCCCCAAACTTCCTCCCAGCCAAGTGGCCAAACCTTCAATTATGAATGGATGCGTTGTTGCATAAGATCCAAAAATCAAATGCACCAATTCATGAGCATGAAATTCAGTATCCATTGCAGTGAAAACATATTCTTTTTCGGGATATGTCAGGCCTTGAGGAATAGAAACAAAAAAATCGAATCCCAAAATGGAAGCCAACTCATCTTTTGCATGCGTCACATAACATCGCGCATTTTCAATATCGTGAAGATCAAACAAAGCCGTAAGGGAATCACAAAATCGCACGGCTTTTCTTGCTGTTCCGGAAGAATATTTATGCTTTGGAGACATGATGAATGTCATTCCGCCGATAGTCCTATTCATCCATTCGGCAGTCTCTGATTCCAAAACATGTTCAAGATACCAATCATCGCCATTTGACTTCACTCTAACATTGTAGATTGCAATTGGTAATAAAGAGCCCGCAGAATCCCTTCCTTGAAAAAGCGTTTTAATGACAATCGTTCCCGTCTCAATTTCATTTGCGGAAATAATCAATCCCGGATATTTTTTCATGAAGTCTTTTGACTGAAACACCCATGCTCTTGCAGGATCAAAAGAAAATCGATCATTTCTATCCTTCTCAGGCCAGCAGATATGTTCTTGCAATGAATCAGGAGAAGAATTCACATAATTCATCCATGTCCCGATGGCAGCTGCAAGGCGCTTGTTCGTTGTATCAACAAATGGCGAACAAGAGATGAGTCCTTCTTCCGCAATAAGCACTTGCAGAAATTGAAAAAGAAAAAACATGCAATATGTACAAACAGCTTTTGTCATGTGTTGACTTGTATCGTCTCGCCTATTTCAGGAAGAATAAAAGAGATCCCTTCTGATTCCATATATGTTTTCACTGCATCATGATTGATGGTTATTGGAGGAAATGTATCGAAATGAACTCCCATCATGCGATTTGCCTTGAGCATTTTTGTTGCACGGGCTGCATCAATATGATCCATCGTGAACACATTTCCGATAGGAAGCACCGCCAAGTCAATTGAGTAGCGCTCTCCAATCAATGAGAAGTCCATGGAAAGTGAGGTGTCTCCGGAATAGAACACGCATCCCTCATTTGTTTCAATCAAAAATCCATTGGGATTCCCACCATAGGATCCATCAGGAAATGAGCTTGAGTGATAGGCATGCGTCATAATGACTGTGCCAAATGGAAAGTGATGCGAGCCTCCGGAATTCATTGCAAAACCTTCCATCCCTTTTCTTGCAAAATGATTGATGATTTCAAAGTTTGCTATCAGTGAACAGGAAGATTGTTTTGCAAAAAACTCCACATCTGCGATATGATCACCATGAGCATGTGATATGAGTACATAATCCGGTTGAATGGAGGCAATATCAAGATGATGCGCAAGTGGATTTTGCTTTATGAATGGATCAAAAAGGAGATGCTTTCCTTGAATGTCAAGAAGAAAACAGGAATGTCCCAGATATGTACATTTCATGAATCATCACCGCATATTGACATAATTACACTGTGAATTTACCATTTTTTATCCACTGAATTCTCGAATGAACCTAGGTAGGCTTAGAGTTGTTAATTTGGTGCATTGTAAATGTGAATTTCAATCAAACATATATCAAAATGAGTAAAAACATCACCATTATCGGAGGCGGACCTGTTGGTTGCCTTTTATCTGTGTATTTGGCCAAGCGTGGGCATTCAGTTTCCATCTTCGAAAGAAGACCGGACATGCGTTTACATTCCATGAGCGCCGGAAGGTCCATAAATTTGGCACTATCAGACAGAGGACTGCGTGGTTTGGAGGCAGCCGGGATTGTTGACGATATCCTTTCAGTGGCAATTCCAATGCATGGAAGAATGATGCATGCGATTGATGGAACTCAGCAATATCAGCCCTATGGAAAGGAAGGACAAGCAATCAATTCAGTGTCCAGGGGCGGAATCAATAAGGCATTGCTCGAATGCGCCGATGCTTTTGAACATGTGAACATTACTTTTGATGTACGATGCACACATGTTGATTTAGAAACAGCCACAGCCCATTTTACACATCAGGACGGAACAAAGTCAATAGTTGAGTCGGACTGCATCATAGCAACGGATGGCGCATATTCCGCTGTTCGGGAAGTGATGCAAAAAACCGATCGATTCAATTATCAGCAATTCTATATTGAACATGGATATAAGGAATTACATATTCCTGCCGGAATGAACGGAACATTCACAATGGAGAAACATGCACTTCACATTTGGCCCAGAAAGCAATATATGATGATTGCATTGCCAAATATGGATGGTAGTTTTACCTGCACCCTATTCTTCCCATTTGAAGGAAATCCAAGTTTTGCATCACTTCAGACCGATGAAGAAATCATGCAATTCTTCAAAGAACAGTTTCCTGATGCCACTGAAATGATGCCGACATTATTACAAGATTATCGCAATAATCCTGTTTCTTCACTTGTTACTGTGAGAGCTTTTCCTTGGGCATATAAGGACAAGGTGTTGTTGATGGGTGATTCGGCTCATGCCATCGTTCCATTTTTCGGACAAGGAATGAATGCCGGTTTCGAAGATTGTAGAGTCTTTGATGAAATGCTGGGTTCACATTCAGACAGTGATTGGACTTCGCTGTTTCATTCCTATGAACTCGCAAGGAAGCCAAATGGAGATGCCATCGCCGAATTGGCTTTGAACAATTTCATAGAGATGAGAGACCTTGTTGCCGATCCGGAATTTTTGAGGAGAAAAAAAGCGGAAAGAATGTTATCGGACATGTTTCCTGAATCATTTCATACTGCATATTCGATGGTTACATTCAATCACATGCCATATTCCGAGGCTTTGCGAAGAGGCAAAATGAATGAGGAAGTCATTGATGAAATGCTTTCGATTCCGGGAATTTTGGAGGACAATCCGGAGATTCACAAAGGAGCGCTCGAATCATTGATTCATAAATATGAAAATCGCATCAAGATTTCTTGATGGAATCAATGATTGAAGTTGTTGATTTTCCCTCGACAAAGGGTATGATTTCCACTCGGCCACCCGACTCAATCACTTCATGTGCTCCCACTATTGTTTCAAGGGAATAATCCCCACCCTTTACCAATATGTCCGGTTTCAATGTAGTTATGAGGTTGATTGGTGTATCTTCGTCAAATGCTATCACATAATCCACGGATTTGAGTGCTGCAAGCACAAAGGCTCTATCCTCAAGCGTATTGACGGGGCGATCAGGCCCCTTCAATTTTTGTACCGATGCATCAGTGTTCATCCCTACGATGAGAATATCACCCAATGACTTGGCTTTTTGCAGATATGCCACATGACCGCGATGCAGGATATCGAAACAGCCATTGGTGAACACAATCGTCTTCCCCTCAGACCTTGCTCTTTGAATGATTGTTGATATTTCCAACAAAGTATCCATCACTTCTCTCCGTTCCAACCTTGTTTACCAATCAATGGAACAAAACTAACATCCTCGAGGGGATAATCAGCATAGGACTCTTCATCTTCTCGAATGATGCAATGCATCACCTGTGAACGCTCATTGCCAACAGGTATGATGCAATGTCCGCCAATATCCAATTGCTTCAATAATGCTTCGGGTATTTCAGGAGCTCCTGCAGTGACAATTATCCCTTGAAATGGTGCGAATTCAGCCCATCCAATTGATCCATCGCCAAATCTGCACTGAATGGAGGCCGCAGGATATAAATCTTTCAGCAATGTTCTTGCGGTATTGTATAACTCAAAATGCCGTTCAATTGTATAGACCTTTGCTCCCATTTCAGCCAAAATCGCAGCTTGATACCCTGATCCGGTTCCAATCTCTAGAATTGCATCGCCCGGTTTGGGCTCCAACAATTCGGTCATTCGTGCAACGGTGTATGGCTGAGAAATAGTTTGATGTTTGTCTATGGGTAAAGCAACATCTTCATAGGAGCGTTGTTTGAATGGTCCGGACACAAATCGTTCTCTAGGAACATTCATCATTGCTTGAAGTACTGCTTCATTGACAATACCTCTTTTACGAAGCGTGTCAATCAATTGCTTTCGCGCATCTTGAAACTGACGGTTCATTTGCATTCACAAGAAAATATCCGAATCGGCTGCAGGATTCGGGGGGTGATCACTCAGCATCCGGAATGGAACCGGAAGACAAATATTTTTGCAAGAGTGCGGGAAATGTTTTGATGCCTATTTGCTGCGTGAGATGACCTTCACGCGCAAGTGAAATAGCACCGGTCTCTTCAGAAACAATCACGATGACGGCATCACTTTGTTCCGAAAGTCCGAGGGCGGCTCTATGCCTGGTTCCAAGATTTCCAAGATCGGTTCTGGACATTGTGCTCAAGGGCAGAACGCATTTTGCCGCGGTTATCATGTCATTCTCAACGATGACCGCTCCATCATGCAAAGGAGACTTAGGATTGAACAGCGAGAGCAATAATTCGGAGCTGACCAATGCTTGTATGGGAATTCCGGTGTCGATTGTCATTTTGATGTTTTGCGATCTCGGAAACACTATCAAAGCACCAACATGTCTGTCGGACAATTCTCTCACAGCTTCCACGATTTGATCCACCGTTTGCGAAATATTTCTCTTTACAATCACCCGAAACAATTTTGTCCTGGTCACCATCAAGAGCACTCTTCGAATCTCAGGTTGAAACAATATGATGAAAGCTATGAGCCATACATCGGCGATTGCACGCAAAATCCAATTCAATGCTTTGAGATTCAGTGATTGCGTGATAAATGAAACAATCAGCATCAAAATGAAACCGAGAAGAATCCTTACGGCTATTGTGTCTCGCAATACAGTATACAAGGAAAAGAACAATATCGTAACGATTCCAATGTCCAGCACATCAATCAATGTGATTTGCAAAAAACCTATGCGAAACAATTCAATCATGCTGAATGCCGGGTTTCGGTGATATATTCACTCATTGAATGATGGTACCGATTCGCGACCATCTGATGGAAGCAATCTTTTTGAATAGATCGGTGATTGGCCTTCCGGTATCCCATGACCAATAAACGATCATTGGTGTGCCAATGATATTTTCCATAGGAATGAATCCCCAATAACGACTGTCTTCACTGTTATTCCGATTATCTCCCAATCCAAAACAATAATCTTTCTCTACGGTATAGGATGCTGTCTTCTTTCCATCGATGAGAATATTGTCTCCTTCCACAGCCAATGTATGACCTTCTCTTCGAATGAATGTTTCCCATTCCATCACATTGCTTTTGTTGATCTGAATATTGTCTCCCTTTTTTGGAATACGCATGGGACCCCAATCATCGCGCGTATTACCTTTTCCAACAGGGAATGAATGTTCCTTTTGGGCTTGAGTCCACTGCTCTTTATATTCCGTAGGCGGCTCCATCGAAAGATCAAACTTTCCATGCTCAGGTAGAGTGAATTCTTTTCCATTCACATACACTTTAGTATTTCGAATTTCCAAAACATCCCCTGCAACGGCTACACAACGCTTTAGATAATAGGTAAAATCTCTCGGTTCGATGTCATCTCTGTCACCCGGATAAATAAACACGATCACATCGCCCACTTTTGGAGTGGCATAACCCGGCAAACGATAATAAGGAAGAGGCTTATTGATGAATGGAATCATCTGTGGTGTTGATGGCGCATAAATCAATCGATTCACAAATACGAAGTCACCCGTTGCAACAGTGTTTTCCATGGAACCTGTTGGGACAACAAAAGATCCGAACAACAATCCATTGACAATCATGATGAAGAAAATTGCACCAAACATGGTTTTGAACCATGAAACGATGTGTTCTACGGGAGTTTCGGGCTCTTTCCGCTTTGCATCTCTTTCTTTTGTCCACTGCTTATATCGATTGATAAGTTCTATCATTGTTTTGCTCAATTGTGTTTATTGCCATTGAATATGTGAATACCAGAAATCGAATCGATTATAGAGTAATCGCAAGCCTTCAGGGGCGGATGCATCACCTTGATAATCAACTATTTTCTTTCCACGAATGATTACTTCTATCATGTGTAATACAGTAAACAGTACGGAAGGCATATCTGTCGTTGCCTGGTGAACATATTCATGCTTCAAGGAATTGATGTCCAGATCCTCGATACTGCGTAGAAGAACCCGAACGGAATCATCAGGCAATTGTCCGATTCTTTTCCCTTTATAGGGAACATTGGAAAAGCCTTCGAATTCCACTGTGCCATCTCCATGAATCGTGAGAGCATAGACAGGACAATTGCCTCTGCATGCCGTTCTTTCCATGGTTACGGTATATGACTCAATGGAATCATGCATTGGAATGGATGTGCTTGCACAACCCACAAAAAGGAGCAATGAACAACACAACATGATCATGGAAGTAAAATATTTACTTTCCGGATCGAAATTTATTGACTTCAATTTCATAGCGTCGAATTTTATTATGCAGAGTTTCTCTGCTTATGGACAGTAAGGCAGCTGCCTTGCTTACATTCCCATTGCATTTTTGCAATGTGGAAATTATTTTCATTTTGTCTGCACGAGCGATATCATCTTTCAGAGAGCCATCACTTGTAATGGAGAAATGATCACCCGAAGCTTTCGGCTCATGATGAATTCTTTCATTTGGTGATGCAATTGCGTGAATGTCTCCAATTTCAATAGTATCCGATGAAACAGTCTGTAATACCACACGCAATGTGCTTTGCAATTCTCTGACATTTCCTTTCCAAGTGCGGTCCTGTAGATACTCGATTGCAGCAGGCGAAAATGACTTATTGTCAATCATTGTATCATTGTGTTTTTTTAGATAATGATCCACAATCAAAGGAATGTCTTCTTTTCTCTCGCTCAATGGCGGAATCAGTATCTCACATTCGCGCAATCGATGATACAATTGCTCTCGAAATTTACCTTCGCGCATTGCTCCCAGCAAGTCTCTGTCTGTTGCCGAGATAAAACGCACATCAACTTCTTCGGCTTCCACGGAACCAACGCGTCGAATGATTTTCGTTTCTATGGGCAATAAGAGATTCGCTTGCAATTCCAAAGGCAAATCACCGATTTCATCGAGGAACAAAGAGCCTTTGTTTGCTTGATGAAATAATCCTTTTTTATTGTCATGCGCGCCGGAGAATGAACCTCGCAAATGACCGAACAATTCACTTTGAAACAATTCTCTTGGAATATTCGGAATATCAACGGTCACAACTGGATGATGTCCTCTTCTGCTTACCGCATGTATGGCTTCAGCCACCAATTTTTTTCCTGTTCCGGTTTCTCCGGTCACAAGAACATTCAAATCTGTTTTTCCAAAACGAATGATCTTGTCGGCAACTTTCAACAAAGCTTCACTTTTCCCTATGATTCCTTGTTTTTCAATGAGTCTCTGCAATTCCAAATGTTCTGTTTTCACTTGCAACTTTTCCAATGTGCTTGTGAGCACATCTCGAAGTCTGTCCGTTGAGATTGAACTTTTTTCAATAAAATTCACAGCACCGAGTTTGGTTGCATGAACCGCATTCTCAATCGTTCCCTTTCCGGAAATCATGATGACGGGCAAAGATGGAAATCTCTTCACACTTTGGCTCAGCACATCAAGTCCATTCATTTGGGAATTGATGAATTCTATGTCAAGCAGCATCAATGACAAAGTACGATACTGTTTTTCGATGAAAGACAAAGCTTCTTCAGGCGATCCACATGCATGCGTCTTCCACCCGAAGCCCCCGATGATATCAGCCAGAGTATCAGAAAACTCCGGATTATCATCCACCAATAAAATTGTAATATCAGAACTCAATTCGCAATCCCCCCTCGCAAACGCGAGGAAATAATGAAACATTCAACCCAAAAGATATAATTCATTCAACATCAATGTTGAGCTTGATGAACAAGCGGAACCGACACCATCAATGAATCAAATATGGAACGGAATTCCTTGCTTCCGAAAGTTGCGAATTCCGGATTCCACACTGCTTTCATATGAACATTCGTGCGTGTATTGATATACTCAACCGAACGATATGTTTTACCAGGCGAATATAATGATTGTACAGTTGTAAATGCCGTGACAACCTCTTGCAATCTCATGCAAAAGACCTTCGCGTCCATCGAATCCAATCGATTTGATTTCATGGATTCTTTGACATTTGACCTCTCAATTGAAAAAATGCCCAAATTCTCGGCTTTTGCCTCAAATCCTTTATAAGTTCCTGATTCCAAGCTTCCATCTCCCCATCGCAGAATAGTTCCGGTCGTTCTTTCATTGATGCATGATTTGGGAGCGCTCATGCAACCAAACAACAAGCATGCACATAGAATCAACAAGCTTTTCATGAAGAGATGCCTTGTGCTTGAAGAAATCTGTTGATTCTTTTCATACACGCATCTTTCCCAAGAACCTCCATCGTTTCATACAATCCCGCACCGACTTGTTTTCCCGTGAGAATCATTCGCAATGGATGGATGATGTTTTTGGATGCTATTCCTCGTTCTTTTGTAAAAACTCCCACCGATTCATTGATGGATTGATGATCAAAAGATGCAATGTTTTCCAAAACAGGAATGAGCGATTGAATGATTGGCCCTGTTTCTTCTGTCCAGTGTTTTGCTTTATACTCTTCATCAATCTCATATTCATCCGAAAACATATATGCACCGAATGAAGGAATTTCATTGAGAAATGTGATTCGCTCACGAAGCAGTATCAGAATGCTTTTTGCTTTTTCATCATCGATCTGAATTCCATGTTCTCGTAAGAGAGACTGCAATTCCCCAAGAAGGGATTGTGGTTCTGCCGACCTAAGATATTGGGCATTCATCCACTCTAGTTTTTTGGTGTCGAACACCGCACCGGCTTTGTTTACTTTCTCGAGAGAGAAATGTTCAATCAATTCATCCATCGAGAAAATTTCTCTGTCGGCGGTTGGATTCCAACCTAATAATGCAACAAAATTCACGAGCGCATCAGGGAAAAATCCTTTCTCTCTGAAACTCTTTGCAAATACATCGCCGAATCTCTTGCTCATTTTTGATTTATCGGGATTGAGCAAAAGAGGCAAATGCGCAAATCTCGGCATGTCCCAACCGAATGCTTGATACAATAGCACATGTTTTGGGGTGGATGGAAGCCATTCTTCTCCGCGAATCACATGCGTGATGTTCATCAGATGATCATCCACAACATTAGCCAAATGATATGTTGGAAAACCGTCAGACTTGAGGAGAATTTGATCATCGACATCTCTGGCATTAACGATGACTTCCCCACGCACAATATCATTGAAGCGAATGTCACCGGAGACAGGCACTTTCAATCGAATGCAATAATCAGCACCGGATTCAAGGAGTCTTTGCGTCTCTTCGGGTCCTAATGTATATTCACTGCGCATGACAGTTCTATCGTACTTTGCTGCAATTCCCGCATGTTTTTGTCGTTCACGCATGGCATCCAATTCTTCCGAAGTATCGAATGCTCTGTATGCCATCTCTTTTTCAAGAAGTTCAGTAGCATATTTTCGATAGAGTTCCGTTCTTTCGGATTGTCGATATGGTCCGAAAGGTCCCCCTTTTTCAGGGCTTTCATCAAACTCCATTCCAGCCCATCTGCAGATATCAACGATGTTTTCTTCTGCACCTTCCACAAATCGAGTCTGATCCGTGTCTTCAATGCGTAAGATGCATGCACCGCCATGATGCTTTGCAAATAGATAGTTATAGAGAGCGGTCCTCAGACCTCCGATATGAAGGAAGCCTGTGGGTGATGGTGCAAATCGAACTCGTACTGACATGTGTCCTGCGTGAATGATGATCAATGTTGGAAAATATGTTCTGCTTCGGCAAATGTGTTTTCGGTTTCACGCAATCGAATGGTCAGGCGCTTCACCGAAGGAAATGCAGAAAATCCGGGAATCAATGTGTCGAGAATATACTGTGCGATATTTTCTGCCGTTGAGTAAAAATCAACGGTATTGACTTTCATGGGATGATGTTTGAAAAATTCAACAAGAGGCTCATCCGATGAATCAAGAAGAAATGAATGATCTAGACGGTCGATCAATGGCTGCACAAGTGATTTCATGTCGAAATAATCAATTACCATTCCAGTTGCGGGATCCACAGTGCCAATCACCTCAACGCGCATCGTATAGGAATGACCATGAATGTTCTGACAACCTCCCTGATGAAATGGGAGCCTATGACCCATTTCCCAGTGAAATTCCTTTGCAATGCGGGATTCCATCATTGCTTCCTGTAATTGGCTGTGATAACACTCGACATTCCTCCACGAACACCCCAATCGGTGGTAATGGTCATTTCAATGGGATTGCAACGCTCCACAAGATCATCAAGAATCTTGTTTGTCACGGCCTCATAGAAAATCCCCATATTTCTGAATTCGAGGAAATAGTATTTGAGTGCTTTCAATTCCAAGCAAATGGCATCTGGAACATAGTCAATGGTCACGGTGGCGAAGTCCGGCAAACCGGTGAGCGGACATACCGAAGTGAATTCATGCAATACATGCTTGATGCGATACTGTCTTCCGACAGCGGGATTGGGGAATGTTTCGAGACGATCCATGGAATTACTGTATCTTTGTGCGGTGAAACAACTGCCTTCCAGAAGGATGGCAAAGGCTTGTAAAAATACGGGTTTTCCGCGAATTAATGAAGAATACAACTGGTCATTATCTCTATGGCAGACGGGCTGTGATCGAAGCTCTGAATGCCGGAAGAGAAATAGAGAAGATTTTCGTGCAATACGGCGCTTCCGGCGATGCAATCGAGGAAATACGCATGAAAGCCGGGCAAAAGAACATTGCCTGTGCAATAGCCGATAAAATGAAATTCAATGACATGGAACGGAGAATTCCTTTGGAAAGGGGCTCAGCCCAGGGGGTCATTGCTCTGACCACCATGATTGAATATGTTGAACTATTCTCCCTTTTGGATGCCTCTTTGGCAAATTCAACGAATCCACTCATCATTGCTCTGGATGAGATCAATGATCCACATAATGTTGGGGCCATAGTTCGCTCTGCCGAATGTTCAGGTGCCTCCGGAATGATCATCACCATCGAGAATTCTTCCCCAATCACCCCCGCAACGTTCAAATCTGCTGCCGGTGCAATGGAATTTCTCCCTATCTGCAAGGTAGATTCTTTACTGGTGGCTATCAGGAATTGCAAAGCAGCTGGTTTTACCGTGATCGGTACCGATGGATCAGCCGATATTTCGTATTCGGATGCAGGGTTATTTGCGGGTCCGACAATATTGATCATTGGTAGCGAGGGCAAAGGAATGCGTCCGGCCATTCGAAAAGAATGTTCCAAACTGATTCGAATTCCGATGCATGGGAATGTTGAATCACTCAATGCATCGGCAGCTGCGGCAATCATCATGTTTGAAAGGGCAAGGCAAGCGGAGTAATGTCATGCGGATTGTATGTCTCACAGAAGAAACCACCGAAACACTCTATGCAATCGGCGCTGAAGACATGATTGTTGGAATCTCAGGATTTACCGTGAGACCCGCCATCGCCAGAAAAACAAAACCCAAAGTGTCAACCTATCTTGATGCAAAGATTGATGAGATCATTGCACTCAAACCCGATCTTGTCCTAGCCTGGAGCGATCTTCAAGCCTCAATTTGCTCTCAATTGATTGCATCGGGAATAGCGGTGCACTGCTTCAATCATCGCACGGTCGCCGGAATTCTGGACATGATTTCCATGCTTGGAAGATTGATAAACATGACTGAAGAAGCAGAGGAATATCGTGCCTTTTTGGAGAGAAAAATAGATCTTGCTGCCATGCAAAGTTCCGGCATGCAACATAAACCTCTGATCTACTTTGAAGAATGGTTCGATCCGCTTATTTCGGGGATAGCTTGGGTGAGTGAACTCATTGAATTATGTGGTGGAATCGATCTTTTTGCGGAACATCGGGCATTTCATGATGCAAAAAGAAGAATCATATCGGATTCCTCAATCATCATCGAAAAAAATCCTGACATCATCATTGCTTCTTGGTGCGGAAAGGGAGTAAAGAAGGAGAAAATTCGGTCGAGAGAAGGATGGGATATGATAAAGGCGGTTCAAAACAATTGCATTCATGAAATCAAATCACCAATCATATTGCAACCTGGTCCTGCTGCTTTGACCGACGGCATTGATGCCATACAATCAATCATCAATGATTGGCATCAAAATTTCACGAAATAGGTCAAACCGAAAAATGAGGAATTCATGGGCAAAGGATTATAGCGATCGACGCTGAAATTCCATCCATGATATACTCTCACACCCAACATTGAAACACCCACTTCCGGCCTGAAACGCAAAGAGCCTTCCGAGAAGTCCGTATAATACAACATCGATGCGCCGAAGGACACGAACCAATTCATTGTATAGGAAATCTTGGGTGCAATGATGAATCGATCAGCATTGAGAGGACCCGTCTCTATTCCAGCAGAAATAGACCCCAAGCCCTTGATCATGGAAGTTTTGGGCCAATACACCAAACTTCCATAACTATAGGAAGCCTCAAGGGCAGGACCAATATTTCCAGATTGAATGCCAAGTGTAAGACCATCAGTCGGAACATCGGAACCGTTCATCACATTCAATTGCAATATGCAGAGGCAAACAATGTGTAAAATGAAATACCGACTCATCTTACATGGCCAAACGAAATCCCGCCTCATCAATTGCTTGCAGAATATCTTCATCATTGACCAATTCAGGATCATAATCGATCACTGCTTTGCCAATTGCCACTTCTTGAACGGTCAGCCCTTTAATGGCAGACAACTCTTTGGTGAGTGCTTTTACGCAATGTCCGCAGGACATTCCATCTATTGCCAATTCCTGATGTTTCATATACCTTTTCCTAATTAAAAATCAATGTCATCCAATGTTGCGACCGACCCAACAAATCCGGGCGGTTCATCAAATTGAATGGATAAATTCTCGAATCGAGCAAAACTCTTCAAATATGCCAGACGAATATCGCCAACCGGACCATTTCTTTGTTTTGCTATTATGATTTCAGCCGTTCCTTCCGTAGGTGATCCGTCTTCCCATGTCAAAATTCCATATTGTTCGGGGCGATTGACGAACATCACGACATCAGCATCCTGCTCAATCGAACCTGATTCTCGAAGATCGGATAGCATGGGTCTTTTGTCGGCCCTGGATTCCACACTACGATTTAACTGTGACAATGCAATCACCGGAATATTCAACTCCTTTGCGATTTGCTTCAATGTTCGGGAAATGATGGAAATTTCTCTTTCCCTGCTTTCAGCCTTAGGAGGTGAAACAAATTGCAAATAATCGACAATGATCAATTGCACATCATGCTCGGCTTTTAGTCTTCTGCATTTTGCCCTGATTTCCATCACGGTCAATGTTGCACTATCATCTATCAATAATGGAGATTGCATCAAAGCATCAATCGAAGAAGTAATCTTCGCTATTTCAGGCTTTTGAAGTCTATTGGTGCGAATATCATGCGCATTCACTCTG
Organism: bacterium; assembly: GCA_046093685.1. Classification (GTDB taxonomy): domain Bacteria; phylum Bacteroidota; class Ignavibacteria; order Kapaibacteriales; family UBA961; genus UBA961. The sequence goes on along the minus strand of JBJTFZ010000179.1, from coordinate 13,061 downwards.
GCCTCGGCACTAAGCAATCGAATCATGAGCTGATTTGCTGCCATCTCTATAGAGAAAAATCCAACTGATTTTTTATACTCCACGGCTATGTTTCGTGCAATGCTCAATGCAAATGCTGTTTTCCCCATTGATGGTCTTGCGGCAATGATCACCAAATCACCCGGCTGAAAGCCACCGAGTATATCATCAAGTTTTGTGAATCCCGATGCCACACCGGTAATACCTGCCTGAGTTTCACTTTCTCTCATTTTCATGATGAAACTGAATGTCTCATGCGCCAACTCCTTCAGCGTCATGAAACTTTTCCCTAGTCTTTGCTCGGCTATTTCGAAAATTTTTGCCTCGGCAGAATCCACTTCATCCAATGCATCGGTTGTTTCATCATATGCATTCACCATGATTGTGCCGGCAACGGAAATCAGAGAACGCTTGATATACCTCTCCAACACAATCCTTGCATAGTATTCAACATTTGCTGCAGTTGGCACTTTTGTTGTGATTTCAATGATTGCATAAGAACCTCCAACAGACTCCAATTCTCCCGTCCTGCGTAGTTCTTCGGAAAGGGTGGTGATATCCACTTCAACACCCCGATTGAATAATCCGATGATGCCTTTGTAGATTGTCCGATGTGATTCTTTGTAGAAGGAATCAAGTTTGAGGATTTCAATGACTTTGGGAATTGCTGCCCGATCAATCAGCATGGCACCCAATACCGCCATCTCGGCCTCAGCGGAATGCGGTGGTATCTTCCCCATGAGAGCATCCTGAGGAACCGGAAGATTCCTATTGGGCTGTGAAGCTTTTGTGCGTTCATCGCCGGATTGCATGGGCAAATATTGTGATTGATCCATTCAATTTCCTTATCGAATTAGGAGTGCAAAAGTAGTATTTATTTCCGATTTCCCGAGTTGAGTTTTCTTTATGTGAAAAAGTGGATTGCTTTATCCACTCATTCCTGTGGAAAATCATTGAAATCATGATGAAAAGAGAGATTTCATGAGAGATTTGCGTGATACCCCCATCCCTGCCGACTCACTCAATTTCGTATCTTTGCACTTTCTTTGATACTTGTGACATCTGTTATGCTCGAGCTTCCAATACTTCAAAAAGAAATATCAGAATCGCTGATTGCTGAAACTCCGAATTCATTGCATCAACCTAAACTCTATGTGGAAACATATGGTTGCCAAATGAATGTGAATGATACCGAAATTGTTCAGGGCGTCATGAATGAACGCGGTTATGCCATGACAGACAAACCGGAGTCTGCCGATGTCATCCTTTTAAACACATGCGCAATCAGGGATAATGCGGAAAAGAAAATCCATGAACGATTAAATCACCTGAAATATTATAAAAAGCGTAATAAAGATTTGGTTGTCGGCATACTTGGCTGCATGGCGGAGCGTCTTCGAGAAACATTGCTCGAAAAAGAATTGGTGGATCTTGTAGTAGGTCCTGATGAATATCGCTCAGTACCCGAATTGATTTCAAAAGCATATTCAGGGGAAAGAGGCATTGCCGTCAAACTGAGTCGTGTTGAAACATATGATGACATATTGCCTTTCCGAACAGAAGGCATCAGTGCATGGGTTTCCATCATGCGTGGTTGCGACAAATTCTGCACATATTGCGTTGTGCCATTCACTCGAGGAAGAGAACGCTCCCGAGCATTCGATTCCATCATTGATGAAGCAAAATCCCTCTTTGACCAAGGATTCAAAGAAATCACCCTGCTTGGACAAAATGTAAATAGTTACAGGGATGAACAATCAGGAAACAATTTTGCCGAACTTCTCGATGCATGTGCAAAAGCGGTTCCCGGCATGAGAATTCGATATACCACTTCTCATCCACAGGACATGAGTGATCAATTGATTGAAACCATGGCCATGCATGACAATATCTGTAAGTATATCCATCTTCCCGTTCAGTCAGGCTCCAATCGCATTCTCTCTTTGATGAATCGCACCCATCCCGTTGAACACTACTATGAGCGTATTGAAATGATCAAGAAACTCATGCCGAATTGTGCTCTTTCAACGGATATCATCACCGGTTTTCCCACGGAGACCGAAGAAGATCATGAAGCAACAATGGAGCTCATGAGACGGGTACGATATGATGGTGCTTATATGTTCAAGTATTCTCCAAGAGAAAGAACAAAGGCATGGAAAATGGGCGATGATATTGCTGATGAAATCAAAGTTCGCAGACTCAATGAAATCATCAATCAACAGAATTTCATTGCTCGCGAAATCAATCAAACACTCATCGGAACAATCGAAAGTATCTTGGTGGAAGGTCCTAGCAAGAAAAATCCAATGGAATGGCAAGGTAGAACAGACTCTAACAAAGTGACGATTTTCCCACAAAACGAGCAATCACCTTATGTGATTGGAGACATCATCTCCGTCAAAATTGAAAAGGCATCAAGCGCAACATTGTTTGGAAGCCTGATCTAAGACTTTGCATAATCGACATTCAGGGGAGCATATGAATCATCGTAAAGCAGGCAGTAATGCCGAGGGTGAAGCAATAGTCTATTTGGAACAAGCGGGCTATAAAATTCTCAAACGCAATTTCACATTCGGCAGGGTTGGTGAGATCGACATCATCTGCAAGCAAAATGACATACTGGTATTCGTGGAAGTGAAAGCCAGGATGAATCATGAGTTTGGTCCTCCTGAAGCATCCATCACACAAAAGAAAATACGCTCACTCAAGAGAACCGCAGAAGGATATTTATATGTCAACAAGATTGACAATACTCCATGCAGATTTGATGTGATTGCGATAGAATACACTGAGGGAATTCAGAATATACGCCACCTCATCAATGCATTGTGAATTATTTCTTTGCCGGAAATGTAACTGATAATTCAACTTCCTTGTCTTCACGGGGTCCACGCAACACAGTGATGGTGGTTGTATCTCCTGCTTTGAATTTTCCGAGAGCGAATGTATAATCATAGACATTCTTGATTACTGTCGAACCCATTTTCACGATGATATCATCAGCAATCAATCCGGCCTTTTCGCCTGCCCCTCCCTCACGAACACCGGTGATTCGCATGCCTTTGGGATGATCGCTATAATCCGGAGTAATACCGAGCGACACTTTGAAAGACATTGCCTGACCGGGCTGAGCACTTGATTTTACTTTTACATAATCCGGTTTTATCTCTCTATTGCCAATTCCATCAAGTGTTTGCAATACCATTCCGACAACTGTGGACTCACCCTCATAATTGATTTTTTCCCAAGTGTCACTTGGTTTATGATAATCGGTATGTAAACCCGTGAAGAAAAAGAGAACGGGTTTTTCTTTGCCATAGAACGAAGCATGATCACTCGGGCCAAATCCATCTTCGGTGAATGACAAAGTAACGGGATGCAATTTTCCGATTGAATCCAAAAGGGGTTTGAATCCTGACGAGGTCCCGATTCCACCTATATTCAATTTTCCGTCTTTTAATCTACCGATCATATCCATGTTCAGCATCATGCAAATGCTGTCGAGCCCGATGACAGGTTGTTTCACAAAATGTGCAGACCCCAAAAGACCACGCTCTTCAGCAGTAAAACCAATGAACATGACCGGACTTTTCAAGGGTTTTTTCGATAATGCAAATGCTGTTTCAATCAAACCCGCTGTTCCTGAAGCATTATCATCTGCTCCATGATGAATTGCCTTATCCTTTATGCTAGCCAATGTTCCCGAACCTTCGCCACCCCATCCGAGATGATCAAAATGCGCCCCGATCACAATCATCTCATTTGCTTTTTTGGGGTCGGTGCCCGGTAGATATGCAATCACATTGGATGTATTGACTGTTTTCTCTTTAAGTGAGACGGAAATCTGCAATTGATGTTCAGACAAAACTTTGCTTGCTGGCGCTTTTGATGCTTTGATCAAACTGTCGGATAAAGCAATATTCATTGAAGGGAAAGTCTTTTCAATGATTGATGAAAGAGCATTCAAAACCAAAATACCGTCAACTTTTCCGCCTTGCTCATATCTGAGTGGAAGAAGCGAATCGGGGAATTGAGTGCCTGAAATGCAAATCAAAGCTCGCGCTCCCTTTTCCTTGGCAGTCATTGCCTTGGTTCTTAATGAAGCAAATTGAGAGAGATTGCCATGTGGATTGTCTTGCTCAGGAGCTCCACGCATTACGATCACAATGGCATTCTTCACATCAATTCCGGCATAGTCATCATATTTGTCAGCCGGAGAAGAAATACCATATCCTGCGAACACAACCGAACCTTTGACGATTCCATTATCACTGATTCCGAGAGGTGTGAATTCTTTCTGCAAAGAAAATGCTTTCTCTGTTTTACCATCAATGATGCTCAGTCCATTTCCTTTCGGATTCATCATGATGTCTGTAACGATGGAAAATGTCTGAAAATATTCTTTGCCATAAGGCATCAGGCCAATCTTTTTGAATTGATCTCGAATATATTCCGCAGCCAATAGATTGCCCTTCGTACCGGGCGCTCTACCTTCCAATGCTTCGGATGAAAGATATTTCACATGCGTTGATATGCGATCCACGCGGTCATCGGCAAAAGCAATGGAGAAAGTGCAAAAAAGCGCGAAGAGAAAAATGCGAGTATTCATGGACATGAGATTTGGTAAAGAAAAAAAGAGCATGACACAAAAATAGTCATGCTCGGAGTTTCATCAATGGGATTAGCATCAGCCATCATAGTCAACCATGACATCATCTGTCAATGGATGCGCTTGACATGTGAGAATATATCCTTCCTCGATTTCATCATCGGTCAGAGCCTCTCGGCTGTCCATGTGGACTTTCCCTGTTTGCAATTTGGCTCTACATGTGCAACATGCTGCTATCTGGCAGGCATACGGAGGATCCAATTGTTGCCTGATACCGGCTTCAAGAATTGTTTCACCCGGATTCACGACAATCTCATAAGAGCGACCATATAATTTCACACCAATATGCTTCTCAGTTGTTTCCGGAGACTCTTCAGTCTCGTCTTCAATCTTGAGAGGGGCAGTAAAGTACTCACGATGGATGCGTTCTTTCTGAACTGAATTCTTTTCAAGAACCGACTCAGCATTTGCCATCACAGGTGATGGACCACATACATAGAATTCCGATGAAGCATCTTTCACAGAAGGTTTTAGGAGTTCTTCCAAAACAGATTCACTCAATATTCCTTGATATTCCGATGCTCCATGTTCAAGAACATGAATCACTGAGAATGAGGGAAACTTCTCTTGTAATTCCTGCAATGCATCAATAAACATGATGGAATCTTTGTCGCGATTTCCATAAATCAAAGAAACAGTTGAATGTGGTTCCTTGATGAGAACACTTTTCGCAATGGACAATAAAGGCGTGATCCCGCTGCCACCTCCGATTAACACAATATTTCTGGAAGATTCAGGTTGCACCTGTAATGAAAAATTGCCCATGGGTTTCATTACTTGAAGAATGTCGCCAACATTCAATTTTGTATTCAAAAATGTGGAGACGAGTCCATTTTCTGTCTGCTTCACACCGATTGTCGGAGCTTCACCGGTAAAAGGAGAAGAACACAAAGAATATGCTCTGTTTTCTTTTTTTCCGTTGATGTCAACTTTTACGGTGATGTATTGCCCGGGAACATATGAAAACTCTTCGCGCATTTCCTCCGGGACTTCAAAAGAAATGGCGACTGATTGAGGGGTTAATCGTTGAATTGCTGAAACAGCGATGTCTCTGAACATGAACATTCCAAAATATGTAGATATTTACTTGCTTACCAAAAACCCAATTCCAACTTTGCGGCTTCACTCATCATTGTTTTGTCCCAGGGTGGATCGAATGTGAGTTCAACATGAACGGTTTCAACCTCGGGGACTTCCAATACTTTTTGTTCGACTTGCCCGGGAATCATTCCTGCGGCAAAACAACCCGGAGAAGTCAATGTCATGACCACTTCGGCTTTTTTTGTGTCTTCATGAAATCTCACGGAGTAAATCAATCCCAGAGAGAAAATGTCGACCGGTATTTCGGGGTCATATACTGTTTTGATATTTGCAATGATTCGGTCAACCACGGGCGCATCAGAAGCAGGAATTTCCTTGGGCTTTGGCTGCTCATGATTCTCACTATCATCAAGTTTAAGGGGAACAAATTTTTGCATTTTTATCTCGTAAATTATTCAGTGCTGACGGTGCCATTACCGTGCAATGCATTGTTCATCGTGTGCCAAGCAAGTGATGCGCATTTTACTCTGGCGGGAAATTCTCTCACTCCGGTGAACACAGCAAGCTTCCCCAAGTCTTCATTATCGATATGCTCATCCATCGAGGCTGTAACGATTCCATGAAAGCGTTTGAAAAACTCCTCAGCTTCTTGAATGGTTTTCCCCTTCAATACGGTTGTCATGATGGAGGCGGATGAAGTTGATATTGCACAACCTGATCCTTGGAATGAAATTTCATCGATGACACCATCTTTGATATTCATGTAGATGGTTACCTCATCACCACAAAGAGGATTATGGCCCTCAGCCGAATGCGTGGCTTCCGGCAATTGTTCAAAATTCCTTGGATTCTTATTGTGATCAAGAATCATCTGCTGATATAATGCTTGTATTTCATTCATGGGATTAGGTCATTTAGCTAATATGATGCTCCTATAACGAATCTTCCGAAGGAATCGTTCACGAGCAAACCTCAAAATTAGGGGATATTCCGTAAATTGCGTGAGGATAGAGTTATGAAGCTTGATTTCGGCTCTGAATGTTCCACCCCTTCCCTTCATGGAAACTCATGAATCCAAAGATCATTTCCGAAGGCATCACATTCGATGATGTTCTGCTGGTTCCCCGCTATTCCGAGGTATTACCCCGAGAAACATCCCTGAAAACGAGGATAACCCGCACCATTTCTTTGAATATCCCTATAATTTCGGCCGCCATGGACACCGTGACGGAGTCGGAAATGGCAATTGCATTGGCAAGAGAAGGTGGAATTGGGATCATTCACAAGAATATGTCCGTCAAGGCTCAGGCTGATGAAGTTGACAAAGTGAAGCGATCAGAAAGCGGGATGATTCGCAATCCAATCACACTGAAACCAACAAATACGGCTCATGATGCCCTCTCTTTGATGGCAAAATACAAGATAGCCGGCTTTCCCGTGATTGATGATCAAGGAGCATTGATCGGCATTGCGACAAATCGTGATTTGCGATTCAAGACAAAAGGTGATCAGCAAATTTCCGAACTCATGACCAAGGACACCATCATCACAGCTCCATTGGGGACCACACTTGAAGAAGCTGAACAAATCCTTGAAAAACATCGAATTGAAAAATTACCCGTTGTTGACAATAATGGCCAATTGCAAGGCTTGATCACATTCAAGGATATACAGAAAAAGAAAAAATATCCGAATGCCTGCAAAGATGAACTTGGAAGATTGAGAGTTGGAGCAGCTGTTGGAATATCCTCTGAAACCATGGACAGAGTTCATGCATTGCATGAAGCCGGAGTTGATTTGGTTATCATTGACACAGCACATGGACATTCTCGTGGGGTGTTGGACATGATTCAGGCAGTAAAGAAAGCATTTCCGGATTTACAAGTGATTGGTGGAAATATAGGAACGGCAGAAGCCGCAAAGGCATTGATTGAAGCAGGCGCCGACGGAGTGAAAGTTGGGATCGGTCCCGGAAGCATTTGCACCACTCGCATCATTGCTGGTGTAGGCGTACCTCAATTGACGGCCATCATGGATGCTGCATCCGAGGCACATAAACACGGCGTACCCGTCATAGCCGACGGTGGAATCAAACAAACGGGAGATGTTGCTAAAGCAATCGCCGCGGGTGCGGATTGCGTCATGATTGGCGGAATGCTTGCCGGACATGAAGAATCACCCGGAGAAAAAATACTTTTGGAAGGGAGAGCCTATAAAATGTACAGAGGAATGGGTTCCTTGGGTGCCATGCAACAAGGCTCCGCAGACAGATATTTCCAGGACATGGAAGATGGTCTTGCAAAATTGGTGCCCGAGGGTATTGAGGGTCGCGTGCCATTCAAAGGACATGCAAGTGACACAATTTATCAATTGACGGGTGGATTGCGTGCTTCCATGGGATATTGCGGATGCGCCACAATTCCGGAATTGCAGGATAATGCCCGTTTCGTGAAAATAACCGGCGCGGGATTGAAAGAATCGCATCCACATGATGTGGTTGTCACGAAAGCCTCTCCAAATTACTTTTCATAAAGCGTGAAAATGGATGATTCATCCATACAAATTCCTCTTTCTTTTCAGAGAGAGATGCAATCGTATAAGAGATTTCTCGCTTTGGAAAAAGGGGTAAGCGAGAATACGATCACCGCGTATATGTTTGACATAGACCGATTCATTCGATATATGCTCACCCAAGGGATTGAGAAATTCGATGCGATTCAGATCTCAAATGTCAATTCATTTCTCATGATGCTCGAAGAACTTGGGCTGGCACTCTCCTCACGAACACGAACATTATCATCGATTCGAGGGTTTTTTGGGTTCTTGTTTGCCAATAAAATCATAGACAATGACATCACGGAAAAAGCAGAACTTCCCAAATCTCGACGAACTTTGCCCGATACACTTTCGGTTGAAGAAATGCTTTCCATTTTGGAACAGCCGGATATATCAACACGAGCGGGTATACGAGATAGAGCAATGCTAGAACTTCTTTATGCATGTGGTTTGCGGGTTTCCGAACTCTGCGGAGTAAAACAAAGAGACATGCTAATCGAACAGGAAGTGATCAGGATATTCGGGAAAGGTTCCAAAGAGAGAATCGTTCCAATTGGGAGTTCAGCGCTTGAATGGATTGGACAATATCAAGAAGAAGTACGCCCTCATTTCATGAAAGTCGGGAAAACAACACATGACATACTTTTCCTGAATCAGCGAGGAACGGGAATTTCACGAATGAGCGTGTGGTCGGTCGTGAGTCAAGCAACAAAACTGGCCGGGATAGAAAAACATGTTCACCCACATACATTCAGACATTCCTTTGCGACCCATCTCTTGGAAGGAGGAGCTGATTTACGAGCATTGCAGGAAATGCTGGGTCATGCAGATATTGGAACCACGCAGATTTATACCCATATCGACAGAGAATTTATCCGTCAAGTTCACAAAACCTATCATCCGAGAGGATGATCACTCTGCCCTGAGCACACATTCTTTTGGATTTCCGGCAGAACGACTTTGAGAAGTCACTTTCCCTTTTCCAGTCAACCGAGCTGTATAACCTGAAGAATGCAATACAGACAAAGCCCTTCGCACACTCATGCCACGAACATCAGGCATCGGCTTGAGTTTTATAGGTGACTTCTGTTTTGTGTCGGGTATATTCATGTTTGATTGATTGATCACGAATGACTTTGCCTGTGATTCACCATCAGACATGGAATTTGTTTGCACTTCAACATGCCTTCCTTTTTCCAACCAAGTACCCGGTTTCTTTGATTGACTGATGATTGTTCCTTCGCTCGGACCCTTGATGCGTAAACCTAGGCCATGCAACAATTCCTTCGCATTCTCCAATGAAAGTCCACGCAAATCAGGAATAATTGATGAATCCTGCACTCTTTTTCTTAACAATGCATTGCTCTCTTCAATGTCTGAAACCGGAATGCGAGAAGCAGTGATCCATTTCTGAGCAATTTTCTTGAATATCGGCGCGGAGGTTGTTCCTCCGTATATTGAAGCCTTCGGTTTATGTAGCATGACAATCATCGCAATCTTTGGGGCATCTGCCGGAAAGAAACCGACAAATGAAGCGGTATAATCTTGTTTCGAGTATTGTCCATTCACCAATTGCTGAGCAGTTCCGGTCTTTCCTGCTATCGGCAATCCTGAAATTTGGGCTTCTTTTCCCGTCCCGAATTCTACAACGCGAGTTAGCATGGATGTCATCACTTTTGCAGTCCTTTGGGAAAGAACCGTTCTGATTCTCTGCACTTTCGTTTCGGCAATCACATCCCCATCCGGTCCCAATACTTTTTTCACGAGAAAGGGACGCATCATGATTCCACCATTTGCGATCGTTGAATATGCATTCACCATCTGCAAAGCGGTTGCACCCAATTCATATCCATAAGCCATGAATTTCTTGGTGGTATTGCTGAATTGTTTGGGTTTTTTTAGTATTCCCGCAACTTCACCGGGGAAATCAATTCCTAAAACAATTCCGAATCCAAAATCACGAGAATATTTATAAAACTTGAAATCATCAATTCTATCGGAGAGTTTTGCGAACACGATATTACTTGATTGTTCGAGCGCTTCGGTGAATCTGACTTTTCCAATAGGGTGAGAATCTTTGATTTCATAATCCCCTATCTTCAAGGTTCCATTCATTCCATTGACCATGCTTTCAGGTTTGATGATTCCCTCCTCCAATGCGGCACAAGCCGTCACGAGTTTGAATGTCGATCCGGGTTCAAACATATCCGTTATTCCACGCAAACGAATCGCATCGGGTGTTGCTGATTTTCTGTCATGAGGATCAAAAGTTGGCCATGAAGCCATTGCCAATATTTCTCCCGTAGATGGTTCAATGGCAATCACGGTGCCTCCTTCCGCCTGAGATGTACGGATTCCTTCGGAGAGTTCATATTCCGCAATGCGTTGCAATTCAATGTCCAAGCTTACCATGGTGGAATGACCATCAATCGGAGCCAAAACAGGAATCTCATGTGAATAGAACAAATTGCCAACCGCATCTCTTCGCATGAATGTCTTGCCATCAACACCTCTGAGAAGAGAATCCAACATGAGTTCAAGACCCGCCAAACCCTTCTTTTCGGTATCTGTAAATCCAACCACCTGCGCGGCCCCCGATCCATACACATAGCTTCGTTTATAGGTTGGCTGTCGAATAAATCCCGGATCTTTGATGGTGTCCAGCATAGGATGTCGGGCTGTCACATCTCTTGCCAAAAGCGTATACTGTCCCGATCCTTGCTCAATCTTCTGTTGCCAATACTCGGGAGATTCTCCAATGGCCAAGTACAAAGCCATTGCGATCCCCATTTTGTTTTTCAGCTTTGTGATGTCAATCGCATAGGATGTGGCCTTCACATTCGCAACAATCACTCTTCCATTTCTATCCAGAATTTCCCCACGCTTTGCCTGCAATTGCACGGGAACCATATGCTGGCCCTTCGATGCTTTCATGATTTCATCCGCCTTGATCACCTGCACATAAAATATGCGAATGAGAAGCAGAGAAAACAAAGCAAGAAAAAGACCAAACATGAACTTGAGTCTGTTCGGAGGAAAAACGAATTCCATGGAGATTTGCTGATCATCATCTCCTTGTATTCTTCGAGAATTGCTACGCTTTGCGCTCATGGAAAAACCGGGTAAATGCTGCATCGCGAATATACGGAATCGACAGCATCATGTAATTCAACGATTATGGGAGAAAAGGGGGTTTTGACGGAGATATTCGGACTTCACTTTTGCGTATCTTTGCAAGACACAAATGGAGGATGACATGAGCGGGAAAACCTATATTGTTTATGACATTGAAACAGCCGGATTGCCCATTGAATCATTCGATGATGCAAGGCAAGAATATCTATTGCGAGGGGCAAGCACGGATGAAACTCGTGAAAAGAAAATCAATGAAATGGCTCTTTCTCCACTTACCGGCCAAATAATTTGTTTAGGAGTAAAAGTACTTCAAAAGCATGATGGAGAATGGAGTGAAGTGAAAGCGGGAGCATTCATGGTTGATCCAAGTTTTCAAGACACCGAAACAAGAACAGAAGATTTGCCTTCCGGACATAAAATGGTATTGTGTTCAGAAACAAAATTACTCGAGCATTTTTGGAAATTGCTGACACTCTATCCCTCTCCGCATCTCATCACATTCAATGGGCGCGGTTTCGATGCACCATTCGTCATGCTGAGATCCGCTCTTCTCAAAGTGAAGCCATTGATGAATCTCATGCAGGGAACACGATGGAATTATCGTGATACACATTCCGACCTTTTGGATGAATTATGTTTTTTCAATCCGCAAAATTCAGGTGCGACTCGCAGATACAATTTTGATTTTGTAGCGAAGGCATTCGGCGTTCAATCTCCCAAAGAAGCCGGCGTTGACGGATCCAAAGTGGGTGAATTATATGCCGAAGGAAAGTATGGCATCATCGCAGAATATTGCCTGAGAGATGTGAAGGCAACATGGGAACTGTATCTGGCTATGAAAGAATTCATACCGGACATTCGCTAAGATGCATATCCTCAAGCTGTGGCTCACACTATTCAAGAATTGTCTCTCGAGAGACATGGAATTTCGATTGCACTATGCTTTGCAAGTGATGGTGGACATCGTTTGGTGTGCTGTTCAAATCGGATTCTTTGAAATCATGTTCATGTATACACCGGCATTTGCAGGGCTATCAAAAAGCGAAGCATATTTGTTTCTTGGAACACTATTCATCGTAGACTCCCTGAACATGACATTGATCGCTTCAAACTTTTGGCATTTCCCCAAATATGTGAATACCGGAGAAATGGATTTCTTTTTGCTCAAACCCGTTTCGCCACTATTTCTCAGTTATTTCAGATATGTGAATACAGCTTCACTCGTAAATGTTTTGGTGAGCATCATCGTTTTTGGAATTGGACTCTCTATCCATGAGCAATCCATCGGAGCTCTACAATGGCTGGGTTGGTTCATCGGAATTATCTGTGGCTCGCTCGTTCTCTTTTCCCTGGAAGCAATCGTTGGAAGCATGTCATTCTTTTTTGTAAATGCCTCCGGAGTACAAAGCATTTTCTATGCACTGTATCAAATCGCAATGAGGCCTGATGGCATTTACAATTCAGTGTTTCGAAGATTGTTCATCACCATTTTCCCACTTTCGCTCATTGCATCCGTTCCCTCTTCACTTCTGTATTCAGATACATCTCATGAGAGATTTCTCATCATGATTGTGATCACGACAATCACCGTGTTTTCAGCAATCAAGTTTTTCTCCTATGCATTGAAACGCTATGATGG